>JALUBM010000135.1 GCA_027044845.1 Sulfurimonas sp. | reverse complement strand
CATTTATACCTATTGTTATCATTAGCCTTATTTTTTTCTTCCTTATTTTTAACTCTACAGGACAATTACAAGAGCTACAAGTACTTCAAAAAAATAGCAATAAAATAAAAAGTATCTCTCAGCTTGTAACATATTTACAACAAGAAAGAGGGCTAAGTAGTGGTTATATTGGTAGTAAAGGTACAAAATTCACACTGCAACTTACAAAAGTAAGGAAAGAGGTTGATAATGTTTCTAAAGAGTTAACACTTAATAAAGAGCTATTAAATATAAGAAGTAAAATTAACAGCTTGCATATTTCATCAATAAATTCTTTCTTATTTTATACAAAAATAATACAAAAACTGCAAATACGTTATCTCGTCACTACTAAACAAATAAATGATTCATACCTTTTAAAACAATTACATGCATATACAAATCTCTCTTTTATGAAAGAAGCACTTGGGGAGATTCGAGGTTCTTTTAACGGTATCTTTTCCACAAAAGAGCATTTAAACAAAAAATTTTTATATACTGCTTTACGTGCAAAAGGGATGTATGATACTTCGCTTGAACAATTTTATACAATAACTTCACATAAATTTTTAATTCAACTTCACTCTATCATAACAAATACAGAGTATAAATCTATTGAGAATACCATTTCCAAATACTCTTTACTTCAGATAAAAACACCAATAGAAGACCCACAAAAATGGTTTAGAATAAGTACAGATATTATAAATAAAATAGACAAAATGGAACAGTTATACATGACTACCATTGATGGTTATATTCAACATAAATCTCATAAAATAAAATTACAAATTATATTTCAGATTTTAGTTTTATTCTTTATTTTACTATTTGATTTAGGGATTAGCTATAAATTAAAAAATAGTATTTTAAAAAATATTGCACCCTTAAATCAATACAAAGATGCAGTGGATAGAAGTAGCATAGTTTCTAAAACGGATAAAAGTGGCAAAATTACCTATGTTAATGATAAGTTTTGTGCTATTTCTGGCTATTCTAAAGAAGAACTCATTGGAAAACCACATAATATTGTCCGTCATTCTGATATGCCAAAATCAGCTTTTAAAGATATGTGGCAGACCATTTTAGCAAAAAAACCATGGTTTGGTGTTGTCAAAAATAGAACAAAAAGTGGAGATTATTATATTGTAGAGGCTACTATAAATCCTATACTTAATCATAAAGGGGAAATTGAAGAGTTTATAGCCATTAGAAATGATATAACTGATGTTGTCAAACTCCATGAAGAGTTGGAGCATACACAAGAAGAATTGATATTTAGAATGGGAGAAATTGGAGAGACAAGAAGTCAAGAAACTGGTTTCCATGTCAAAAGAGTTACAAAATATTCGGAACTTTTAGCAAAACTTTATGGACTTAAGAAAGAAGATGTAAAATATCTTGCAGCTGCTTCTCCTATGCATGATATTGGCAAAGTAGGCATACCTGACAGTATTTTAAAAAAACCAGGGAAGCTCTCCTCTGATGAGTGGAAGATTATGAAAACACATGCCGAAATAGGCTATGAACTGTTTAAAAATTCCAATAAACCTCTTCTTAAAGCGGCATCTATTATCGCTTATGAACACCATGAAAAATATAATGGTAGTGGATATCCAAGAGGAACTAAAGGTGAAGAAATTCATATATATGGTCGCATCACAGCTCTTGCCGATGTGTTTGATGCTTTGGGAAGTGATAGATGCTATAAAAAAGCTTGGAATGATGAAAAAATATTTGCCCTTTTAAAAGAAGAGAGAGGAAAACATTTTGATCCAAAACTCATTGATATATTTTTTGAGCATTTAGATGAATTTTTACATATACGAAATATGTTTAGTGAGGAAAGTGCTTATATGAAAGAGCATTAACAAAGCTCTTTTTTCGCCATAAAATTCAACTCTTTGCAAGAAAAACCTGCCTCTTTTCTTGCTTTTAAATTGAGATTTTTTGGGCGTAAAAATCCTTGCGGATAGTATTTGTCAATAATCTTAAAATAAATATTATTTGTAACCTCTTCTAATTCACAGGCATAAGAGAACCAAATATCCCCTTTTCTTACATGTATGACTTCTTCTTCAAGTATTACATGTAAAGCATTACTAATTTTTTCAAGCATTGCATTTTTTGGCAATCTCTGTATTTTTTGCAATATCATTGGTGTTGCATCTAAGCCATTTGCTTCAAGATAACGAGGAACTACTGCCATTCGTTCAAGTAATGTCTGTGTTCTCTGGCTCGCTTCAAATAGAGCATTATGTACTTCCACATCCCCGTACTCAGTTCCAAGCTCATTTAAAAGTTTTTCAAGCAGTAAAAAATGGCGTATTTCATCATCAACAACTTCTAGCCAGTCATCATAATACCTCTTTGGCAGACCATTAAATCTATATGCCCCATCAAGTGCTAAATCTATAGCACTATATTCTATATGAATAATAGCATGCAACAAATTTATCTGTCCCTCTTCCGTAGTTAACTTACTTCTTTTAGGAACATCCTGCGGTGGTACAATCTTGCATGTTTCATTATAAGAAGGTTCTGAAAATTCTTTTACTTTGTAGTTATTTTCAAATACGATATCACCTGCTTTATATTTTGCATAAAAGTTATGAAATCTATTGATTTTTTCTTTGGGAGATTTTATCTCTAAAATTAGCTCTAATTCTTTATAAAAATTCATACAGATATAATGCTATAATTACACTAAAAAAGAGATTATGATGCAAATTAAAAAGCAACCTATGGGAGCGTATCAAACAAATTGTTACATTGTAAGTATCAAAGGAAAAGATTTCATTATAGACCCAGGAGTTGATGCTACGAAATGGGTTGTGAATAATGTCAGTAATCCTGTAGCTATTTTAAACACACACGGGCATTTTGACCATGTATGGAGCAATGCTAATCTGCAAAAAAAGCTCAACATTAAGCTCTATACACCTAAAGATGATATATTCTTACTGCAAAGCAGTAATTGGATGCCTGATTTGCCACCTTCAACACCTGATATAGCCATTAAAGGGGATGAAGAGTTAGATTTTGACGGAATAAAAGTAAAATTTACTCATTTTCCTGGTCACTGTCCAGGATGTTCAACCATCGAAATAGGGGATGTAATGTTTAGTGGTGATTTTATTTTCAATCGTAGTATCGGGCGTACTGATTTCCCCTATTCTAACCCACAAGATATGAAAAAATCTTTACAAAAATTCAAAAAAATTCCATATAATAAAACTGTTTATCCTGGACATGGAGAAGCTACAACGATTAAACAAGAACAAAAGTATGTAGATTACTGGATAAAGCAGCTATAAAGGAAAGATATAAACTATTTCTTTGTTCCACCCTTATTCTCTTCTTCAAGAAGCTTTAATTTAAGTACATGTTTCTCTGTAATAACTGTTTTAAATTCCCCTTCAAACACTTTTATATCAAGTACAAATGCCTTAACATTTACATTTCTTTTTCGTCCCTCTTTATGTCTAACACGAGCAACAACAGCAACAACGTCATGTAGCTTTACAGGAGACAAAAACTGACAATCACTTGCAACAAGGACAACATTCCTCTCATTTACTGCAAGCATAGCCGCATAATCTGCAGAACTAAAAATAAAACCACCGTGAATTAGTCCAATATCATCAGCAAGCATATCAAGATTAGTTTCCAAGCTAAGTTCTACATAGCCCTCTTCCATCTTTATAATTTCACCGCAAAGATTTTGGTTGATTTTTTCATGTGTGTTTATCATCACCTGACGTTCTAAATTTTGATATTCATCAATTTCTAATTCATTTTCAACGTGTTCATTTACCATTTTTTTTATCCTTTTTCAATCTTACATAGACTCTTTGTGGCGCAGAATATCCTTCTACCGTTTTACTATTATCATTAGGGTCTAAAAAGTCTTCTAATGACTGCCCTTCTATCCATTGTGTTTTACGCTGTTCAAAAATATCTGTCACAGAAGTACATAACACTTCAAAATCATTAAATCCTGCACGCAGGCACCAGTTCTTTAATGCTTTTATCGTCGGTACAAAATAGATATTCGGTATTTTAGAGTAGGAAGATTCAGGGCATAATGCCATTTCATCCTCACCTTCGATATAAAATGTATCTAAAATAACCTCACCTTTTTTGTCTAAACCTTTATAAAGAGACTTTAACATAGCAACAGGGTCGCTTCTATGATATAAAACCCCTAAACAAAAGATAATATCAAACTTTTCTTCATAAAACTCTAAATGTTCAACACCTAACAATTCATATACAATATCACTTTTAACAAAATTATTAATAAAATCAAATTGTGTTTTGTACAGTGGTGAAGGATCAAAGCCTACTAATAATTTCGGTTTATCCTCTTGCATACGAAACATATAATACCCATTGTTACAGCCTATATCAACAACTCTTTTATCTTTTAAATCAAAATAGGGTCTGAGCAGATTATATTTTATAAAACTTTTCCATTCTGTATCTATAAAAGTTTTTCCAACTTGAAACGGTCCTTTTCGCCAAGGCATAAGCATTTTTGCCGCTTCATAAATCTTATTTTCATCAAAATCACATGATATTTTTATAACATCACCCAATTCTACTTTACATGTAACATCTTCAACATTTTCTATCGCCTCTTGAAGCGGTGCTATATTTTTCCATGTCATCCACTTTTGTCGTTCTTTTCTTACGTTTTCTAAGTTCATTTTATGCTTTTTATATATAAATTTAAATATAATTGTATCTAAAAAAGGGTTTGTATGCGATTAGAGAAAAAAGCGACTGTTGCTTCAAGCAGTGTAGCCGCTATTCTTGTTCTTTTAAAATTAACAGTAGGTGTTTTAAGTGGTTCGATTGCTGTACTAGCATCAGCTATTGATTCTCTGCTTGATTTAACGGTTTCCATGTTTAATTATTTTGCACTTCATAATGCCGAAAAGAACCCTGATGAGCAATTTCATTTCGGTCGTTCAAAGTTGGAACCTCTCGCAGCAGTTATTGAGGGAACGATTATCTCCTTTTCGGCACTCTTTATTCTCTATGAAGCTATGTCAAAAATGACACATCCTGCCCCTATGGAACATATGGCTCCAAGTATCTATGTGATGGTTGCTTCTTTTATAATAACGGGTTTTTTAGTTATTTTTCTTAATTATGTAGCTAAAAAGACAAAAAACATGGTCATTCGTACTGATGCACTCCATTATAAAACAGATATTTTTTCAAATGGTGCAGTTCTTTTTGCACTTGTTGCAATTCAATATACAGGAGAACAGTTAATTGACCCTATTCTCGGTATTGCTATCGCATTTTATATGATTTACTCAGCTATCCCGATTATAAAAGAGGGTATTCTGATGCTTCTTGACATATCACTGCCGAAAAAAGATATAGAAAGAATACAAGAAGTCTTAGCTAATGAAACGGGAATAAGTGGTTACCATTATCTTCAAACAAGAGAGTCAGGTTCACATATTTTCATCTCTTATCATTTAGTTTTTACTATCAGTATCTCTTTATATGACGCCCATCTCATTGCTGATAAAGTAGAAGCAAAAATCAAAGCACTCTTTGACGATAAAAAAGTCCATATTTTAACGCATATGGATCCCTATGATGATTCAGATATTAATGAAGAAGAGGAAGAATGGTAAAATACTTTATTTTCTAAATTTTATCATTTTAAAGCGTTCACCTAAGAAATTAGGCATTATCAACATCTTTGCTTTTTCTAGTTCTTGTTTATATATTTTTTCATCTGCATTCTGTTGTAACATTTCTAAAAGTTCTAAAAGCCCCATATCAATAAGTGCGACCATTTGTGCTTTAAACTCCACAAAATTCACACCCGCCTCTTCATAAGCATCCTTTACATGTAAAAAGGTTACATCATAAGTTATATCACTTTTAGCAAATAACTTTGCTCTGTTTAACCCCTCTTCAAAAAACGGATGTACCTCATGCTTAGTATAAATTCTGAGTGAAAAATCAGGTCGTGCCTGCATCTCACCATAATCAAAACTCATAAATTCAAATTTTTTAGCTGAATGTGCCATTTCTTTTGCAAAAGTTTCATAACCTAGTGCTATTTCACCTCTATCTTTATGATATTTTTTCGCCTTTTGCTCAGACCAGTCATCTTCAGCATCGAAAAATACTTCGTGATTTTCCACTCTGGCACTTTTACCTTTAAAATAGAGTTCACAGGGAAATGCATCAAATATTTCATTGGCAATAAAAAAAGCATTTTCACATCTAAGTTCATTTAAAGACTTATAATGTATCAGCGTAACAGCATCTCCAAAACTTTCGTAAAAATACTCTTTTTGATATTTTTGCAAATCATCAAACCGTTCTATAATCACAAACCTAAATGTTGACAACAGTTGTGGACGTAATGTATAGATAAACTCACACACATCCGCCAAAAAATAGCCATGATGTGCTCCTATTTCACAGATTACGGCATCTTTTTGTAAAAATCCTTCATCAACCAGAGAAATAATATGCTTAGCAATCGTACCGCCAAAAAATTTACTCGTACTTACCGCTGTATAAAAATCGCCACTTTTGCCTATATTTTTATAGGTTGCATAGTAGCCGTTTTCACCATAAAGCCACTCTGCCATGTATTCACTAAATTTCATCTATTCTCCATTCGCATACATCTCATAAAGATTTAAAAGTTCTAACTGTTTATCTATCTCATATATTTTTGTATCTATTCTTTGTATTTGCAAAGAATTTTGTAATGTTTTGACATCATACTCGGTCTTATATCCTGCACTATAAAGTTTTTTTGTGTCATTTAAAAGCTTGTTATATAACTTCATATTTCCATGGCTCAGTACTATTTTTTTATTAAAGTTTTCTATATTGTGCATAACTTTCTCATATAAAGAATTTAATTCTCTTTGTTTATCTTTTTGTATAATTTTTGCTTTTAAATAGTTAACTTTTGCAGATTCAATATCTCTAAACA
>JALUBM010000134.1 GCA_027044845.1 Sulfurimonas sp. | reverse complement strand
AAGGTAGGTGGGAAAAAAGTAACTATTAAAAAGTCTTCATCTGAACATCAAACTGCTGGCTTTATAGAATTTGATGAAGGAATATAATGGAAATGCACAACGAAATAGATAGAGTCAGAAAATCAATAATTCCAAAGTATGGAGCATATTTTTTAGCCTTTATTATTATCTCCAAAATAATATATTTAGGTGTAGAAGTTTTTTATAATGGTTACTTAATTGATGTAATTACTAACTCCACTGTGACACAAGAGTCACTTGAATTTATTGAATCATTAGGTCATAATGTTAGTTCCGTAGGTTTAACACTTTTAGTCTTACCATTTTTTTATCTTTTATACAAAAAATTGATGCCCACAAAACAACAAAGATTTATGCCTTTATATATGATGATCTCCACAGTGGCTCTCTTTTTCTCTTTTCATACAGCCTTAACATCACTCATGGATAAAATTGTCGAAGACAATAAAGACAAAAGATACACCTCTTACTATATTTCTGCATTTAAGTATGCTATGCTTAATGGCTCTACTGGTTATAAATCATTTATGCCACAATCTCATCTTGAAAATCCAACAATAGAAGATAGAGTAATTTTATCAAACATTTTTTTACTAAACTATATAGATAAAAAGCTAATTAATAATCTTATAAATAAAGGGCAAGACCAATTTGCAGATGTATTTATACTAAAGTATGGTCATGATAACTACATGCAAGCTCAAAACAAATTTGAGTCCAAAGCAGAAGAGATTAAGGATGGATATAACAAATACTTAGAAAAAAGTAAAGAGATAAATAGAAAGTTCGCAAAACTTGACAATGCAGCTGTGCTTGATGCCGAATATCAGGACTTTACAGGAAAACTGAGACAAAAGTATGCAGACTATGAAAGAAAAGTAATACAGTATGAAAAGTCTATAAATATTAGTGATAGCAGACGAAATAAAATTTCTCATGATTTAGAGAAATATTTTAAATACCAAGGCTATACCAAGGCCAAACGAAAATATAAAAGAGCTATGAATCAACAGTTTGGACACTGGATAAGTCCTTCTCGATGGTGTTCAGGTGGCTACTGTCCTAGTGATAGAGCCATAGATAGAGTAATAGCAGAAGAAGGCTATACTAAATTTACAAAAAGGTCAGGAGGTATTCCACCTGACTTGAGTCAAAGAAACTTCTACAAGCATTCAAAAGTAAAAAGCAGGGTTATTAAAGAACTACGAGCAAAAGGGATGTATGTTTCTAAGAACTTCAGATACTCAAAAAAAGAGTTTGCTAGAGCATACAAATCAAAAATAAATCAGGAGTTTAAGAAGGTTAAAAAACGATTCAGATCAGAGTTAAAAAAACAGCTAGGGAAAAGTATACCTTTTGGACTTAAATATAGTCAATTTGTTTATAGATTTAAAACTGACTTTATGAAAAAGTATGGGAAAAAATATGGAACTATTTTATATAAAATGGTACAAAATAAAGATACATCAAAGTTTTATAGTAAATTTTATAAACCTAAGTTTAAAAATGAGTATTTAAAAGAGTACCTACTTACAAAGAATGATTTTAACTCAAAGAAACATAAAGAATTAGGTGATGCAGCTATAAAACATCTCTTTATCCCACCATTTGCTATTGGAATGTCACTTATGGCTGGTATACTAAACTTTATTTCTGTTGTTGTTATGTTATTGTTTTTAGTTATTAAAACAGATAAGCTTACAGCTCGTGTACAGTTTGCATTAAAGGCTACAATTAAGGTAATAATACTTAGTTTACTAATCTGGTATCCATTTTTTAAAATAGATGGTAAAAATACTTTAAGTCAATATAAAGCAATAGAAAAAGTTAAAGAGAACCCAAGCACCAGATACTATGTAACTATTTTAGAGTGGATTATGGTTTATGAAAAACTCAATTACAACACTCTTTATCCTATTTTCAAGAGTAATAAATAATGAAATTTTTATTACTCTTCACATTGTCTTTTTTGCATTTATATGCTTTTAGTTATATTATTACAGCTCGAGAATTAGATAAAAATATTCATGAAAAGTTTCCTATAGAAAAGAGTTTTGTTTTCTCAAAATTTATTTTTTCCAATCCTTCATTATCAATAAAGAAAAAGTCTAATCTAATTTATTTTGAATGTGATGCATATAATTCTTCTTTAGTTACAGACGATGGGAAAAGTCCTATATTTAGAATATATGCAAGAAGTGATATTAGGTATGAGAATGGAAATATTTTTTTAACAAAAATTCATATAGACAAAATCACTAATGACAATCTCTCGCCAAAGCTAGAAGAAAAACTTATCAAGGGAACTGAGTTTCTTTTAAAACTCTACTTTAGTAAAAAACCAATATATACAATTAATAATACAACATATGCCGTAAAAATTGCAAAGAGTATGATTGATGATATAATTGTTGCAGATGGAGTAGTTAAAATAACATTTCTCGAATAATATTTAGAATTTTTTATTAAATATTACTCAAAAGTAAATAAGTTTCTAGTTTACACTTCTATCTTATTAGACAAATGGGTCATCAAAAGAAGTTGACCCATCCCCTCAAAAAACTTATCTACTCCCATGTTATCAACTGCTACTGCCTTTTGAAGTGCTGCTAAAAAAACGAGCTGAGATTCTTTGGAAGCTTGCATAAAAGTATCTATTATGTATTCAAAGTTCATCGTATGTACTTTTCCATTCACATCAAACTCTATCTCTGAGTCTGTGTTGATATTCTCTTCTACAAGTATTTTTTTACACTTGTTTGCTATTGTATTCATTATATCACCCCCATAAGTGAAAGCATTACAACCGACATCGCTACAGGTGTAAGGTAGCGAAGTGAAAAGTACCAAGGCTCAAATGCCCACTTAAGTTGTGGCTTCATGACTGATTCAACCCGTGAACGAGGAATGACAAATCCTACAAAAATAGCCATAATAAGCCCACCTAAAGGAAGCATAATAGCCGCAGTCACATAATCCACCCAGTCAAAAAAGCTTTTTCCTCCCCATGTCAGATACTCTTTGGCTCCATCGATGTTAGAAAGAATAGCAAATATTCCAAAGAACCAAAAAAAGAGTCCCATGCTTATAGATGCCTTGAGCCTACTCCAAGAAAATCTATCTATAAAGTACTGCACCATCGGCTCGACAAGTGACACTGAAGAGGTTAAACCTGCAAATGCAAGTGCTATAAAAAAGAGGATTGCAAAAACATTACCTATCACACCCATCTCGTAAAACGCGGCAGGAAGGGAGATGAAGACTAAACCAGGACCTTGTGCTGGACCTGAACCATATTCATAGAGAAAGGTAAAGAGCATTAATCCTGCGACAATAGCGATAGTCGTATCTAAAAAGACAACCCAAAAAGCATTTTTAACAAGGTTTGAGTCCTTCTCTAATGATGAAGAGTAGGTCATAATCGCACCCATACCAAGACTAAGTGTAAAAAAAGCATGCCCAACAGCTGTTACAAAGGCTTCAGAAGTGATTTTAGACCAATCAGGTGCGAACATAAAAGCGACTGCTTGAGAGAAAGCCCCAAGTGTAGTAGCATAGGCAAACATTCCCGCTAGAATAATCATAAGTGCTGGCATCAAGAAAAGGTTCATCTTCTCTATCCCACCTTTTAAACCCTTGTTCAACACATAAGTAATCCATATAAATGCCACCGTATGATAAAAAAACTGTGTCAGAAAACTGGTGTGAAGCATAGTGTTAAAAACACTTTCTGCCTCTTTTGGAGTCGCTGGCAGGTAGGTGACTGATGTGACAATGTAGTTAAAAATCCACCCAATTACAACAGAGTAAAAGATCATAATAAAGAGACCTGCTAAAGCCTGAAAGCCACCGAACTTCCATAAATGCTTGTTTGTAGGTGCAAGTTTTTCAAAGGAGCTTACTGTGTCCTTGCGACCTAAATACCCTATAAGCATCTCTGCTATCATGATAGAAAATCCTATAAAAAGAACAGTGAGAAGGTAGACAAGTACAAATGCACCACCACCATACTTCCCTGTAATATAAGGAAACTTCCAGATATTTCCAAGCCCTACTGCACTCCCTGCAGCTGCCATAATAAAGCCAATCCTACTAAATCTTGCTATTTTCATACGCACCAATTCCTCTATTTAATTGACTCATTATACTTAAAATTAGATAAATTTAGAAGAATTCTACCTTTACTATTGACATTTAATAGATAATCGACTATAATTCCGACTCATTAATCAGCGCAAGTTGTTTGATTTTTGTAATAGGTCGGGGCGTAGCTCAGTCTGGTTAGAGTACCTGGTTTGGGACCAGGGGGTCGAAGGTTCGAGTCCTTTCGCCCCGACCACTTTTTCAATTTATTAACTTCTTTTATATTTTAAACATAACTATGGTGGGATTAGCTCAGTTGGTTAGAGCACTGGTTTGTGGTGCCGGGGGTCGCGAGTTCGAATCTCGTATCCTACCCCATAACAATAATTAAAATATAAAACTTAATAATCATAATATGCAGTGGCGTTCGTGGCTCAACTGGATAGAGTTTCGGATTTCGGCTCCGAGGGTTATAGGTTCGAATCCTATCGGGCGCACCACCTTTAGATATATGCCTCCTTAGCTCAGCTGGATAGAGCAACGCCCTTCTAAGGCGTAGGCCACTCGTTCGAATCGAGTAGGGGGTACCACTACTTTTAAAGTAGAATAAAGAATTATTAGTTATAATTCTACTCTCGTTAAACAATCACATGCGGATGTGGTGAAATTGGTATACACGCCAGACTTAGGATCTGGTGCCGCAAGGCGTGGAGGTTCAAGTCCTCTCATCCGCACCATTCAATATAATTAATCCCTCTAAAACCCTTTAAATACGGCTTAAAACAGTATCTTTAAGTTTCAGAAAAATTCATTTTAGTCACCTATTAGTCACCAAACATAAAAATATACTAAAAATCAAACTAAAACAGACACTTACTTTAAGCTTTAAAAGTTTAAATTTATTTTTTCACTCATCATCTAACTTCAAGTCTCATCAATTGTACTCAAACTATACCAATAATGGCTTAAAATCAATAAAGCAAACTAGACTATACATTTTTGTATAATTTCCCTGTTAATTATTCAACGGGGTACCAAGTATTTCACTCCCAAGTGAAGGAAGCTAACTTTGGCTTCCCGTTGAGTAATTCATTATAGGAGCACTTGGTACCTGTTCCTCACTCAAACACATTTTACTGTTCAAATAATCTGATAAGCGTATTATCAAGCATCTGGTGAAGTAGATATAGCATTTATGAGTAATATCATAGTTAAAAGGCATAATGCGTACCTGATATATCGAAAAAAAGTAGAAATTGATACAGTTGCGGCTGGTTCTCACATGGAAACAAAACGAGGAATCGACTACATGCAGATACATATTGCTAAGAAGAACTTAGTAATAGATGGGTGCTGTGGTAGATACTATGCTCTCTACACCTTCTTATACCGACCTAAATCTAAACTCTGACATATAGACATGGAACAAACTGTACAGCACAACCGACAGCTGATGGTATACTCACGCTTAGCATGAAAAAGGCGAAGAGACTAATCGACCGACCGATCGAAACGATGGAATTATAAGATACTTTAAATATGTTGAAAATTGAGAGCGGAGGGGTCTACCTAATTTTTTGGGAACCTTTTAGCCCAAACTACAGTCTCTCACTCCCTCCTCACTCTGGAATTTATAAGATTTGTGTAGCGGAGATTACATTGTTAATTATATATTTTTTAGTGAAGTAGCATTAGCTATTTAAATACTTTAGAATTTTTAAAAGAAAAAAATAAAACACCTTAGATATATAAAAAGATAGTAATCCTTGAAACTTCCTTTTTTAGGAATTTTACACTATAATAACACTATGAATATAATCAGTAAAAGAACTATAGTTGAATTTTATCAGAAGTACCCTAACTCGAAAACAGCACTAGAAGTATGGTATACAGATATGAAAAAAGCTATTTATAATAATCCTAATGATATTAAGAGAGTATATTCTAGTGCCTCTTTTTTAGCTGACAATAGAGTTGTTTTCAATATAAAGGGAAATGAGTATAGACTTATAGTTCATATTGATTATTTAAGAAAATTTGTCAGAGTGAAATTTATAGGTACACATAGCCAATATGACAAAATAAATGCAGAGGAGATATAACTATGAATGTTAAACCTATTAAAACAGAACAAAACTATGATAATGCACTTCAAAGAGTAGATGAGCTTATGGAAATAAATCTAGCTCTCAATACTCCTCTTAGTGATGAATTAGAGATTTTAGTATTGCTTATAGAAAAATATGAAGAAAAGCACTACAATATAGAAGCACCTGATCCTATTGAAGCTATAAAGATAAGAATGCAAGATATGGGATTAAAACAAAAAGATTTAGTCCCATATATAGGAAGTGCTTCTAAAGTTTCAGAACTATTAAATAGAAAAATATCTCTATCGCTTAATATGGTAGTCAATTTAGCAAAAGCTCTTCATTTGTCGTTTGATGTGTTGTTATCTGATAAAAATAGGAAAGTTAGTTAGTGAAATATAAATCATACTGGCTCAAGAAAACTAAATTACTCCTATTTAAGTGATTTTAATCATTGTGTAGCTAAGGTTTTGGAGAATTTTTACAAGTCATACAATGCAAGAGATTACCATATTGGAATTTTGGAATGAGGCGGATTCGACTCATAAAGGAATACCCTTCACCAAAAGGGGAGTGTTCAAAATTCTGTGTCAGCCTGATATAATAAGAAAATAAAAGGTTGATAAAAGATGAGTAAATTAGAGAATACAGGTTTTGATTTTGATGATGCAGTTACTGATATCATCAATGGTAAAAGTATCAGTGGAAAAGATGGTGTACTTGCACCATTGGTAAAACAGTTAGTAGAAGCTGCACTTCAAGCAGAAGTTGAATCTCATATTGCACAAGATGTTTTTGCAGGCAATAAAAAT
>JALUBM010000133.1 GCA_027044845.1 Sulfurimonas sp. | reverse complement strand
TCTGTATATGGAAGTAGATACATTTTCTAAAGAAGAAGTATTTATCATATTTAAATTTTCGGTTAAAGATATTATAAAATATCCGCTGACTTTTAAGTTTTTGAGTACATTATCAACGACAAGTTGTTTTGTTTCATCATCAAAATAAATAAGTACATTTCTTAAAAATACCACATCAAATTGTCCGACATTGGCATTATATTTCATAAGATTTCCGACTTGAAAGTCAATATTTTCGATAAGTTTTCTGTCTATTAAAAATTGCCCTTCATGTTTGCCACGTCCTCTTAGACAATACTCTTTTTTTAATTCTATAGGTATCTTGTCTGCCCACTTTTCAGGATATAAACCTACTCTTGCTTTTTTTATCACTTCTGTATTTATATCTGTACCTACCACTTCCCAGTCACTTTTTGCCATACTTTTGTCAAGCAACATCGCAACCGAATAGGCTTCTGCCCCTACAGAAGCAGCTGCACTCCAAAAACGAAACTTTTTTTTAAAAGGATGGTTTGGGATAATGACTTTTTGTAAATACTCAAAATGTTCTATTTCTCGAAAAAAATAGGTTTCATTTGTCGTGATGAGATTTATCATCTCTATGCGTTCTTGTTCATTTATTTGAACTAAACGGATATAATTTAAATAAGAGTCTAATTTATAAAAAAGTAATCTTTTTAAAAGTCTGCTTTGTACAAGCATCTTTTTTGAAGATTGCAAGTCAATTCCAACTTCGTTAAAAATGAGTTTTTGAATTGTTTTAAATTCATTATCATTTAAAATGATTGCCATTTTTATACCATCAACTTTTCAATGGATTCACTTAATGCAAGCATATCTACTTTTCCTATAATTTGTTGAGCACCGTTCTGTTTTAAATTATCACTCATATTAGTATTGGACATGTTTGTATGGACAATAATGTTTATATGGTCATACTCTTTATGCCCTCTAATGTACTCTATAACTTCTTTTCCGCCAAGTACAGGCATTTCCAAGTCTGTTATAAAAAGTCCTATATCTTCGGGAGTAATATTTGCTAAAGCATCAAGCAGCAGCTGTCCATTTTCATACATCTTGTAACTGAGGTTCATCTTATGAAAAAGGCTCTCTGCCATTTTTCTTATAAAGCGACTATCATCTGCAAAAAGAATTAGTTTGTCATTTTTAAGTTTTCGCAGTTGATTTGTATCTTCTGCCGCTTTTGTATCTATGGTATCAAAGGTATCTATAAGCATTTTGTCACTATCAAATATTGTACACATCTCCTGTTTTTGTCCTATTTGAACTTTAGTAATAAAAGATGTTTTCTCATCATTTTGAGAGTTGTCTGTCATGGTATCTGCTGGTATATTGACAATATATTCTACGCTTTTTACAATTATGCCGAGTCTATGTCCGCCGTAATGAGCAACAATTATAAGTTCATACTCATCATCAGGGAGTACTTCATTACCGAACCATTCATCAAAATTGATGATAGTCGTCATATTCCCACGGATGTCTGCAGTGCCGACGATGAGTTTAGTGCTATGGTTTTTAGCAACATCTATATCTTTATATACTAAAAGTTCTTCAATCTTGGAGACATTTTTTGCATAGTATTGGTCATCACTTCCTTGAAAAACAAGATATTGGCTTGTATCATTTGCATTTGAGCTAACAAGTGCGACAAGGTCTAACTCGTCATCATCTTCTATAGCATTTTCAATGTTTTCTTTGTAATCTTCCATTCGTATCTCTTTTATTCACTCAACAGTGTTGAGAGTTCATTTATATCTAAGATAGTATCCATATTTAATATAGGAATATATTTATTTTCGTATTTTCCCATTTTGAGTATGTATTTTGAGTCTATTTTTGCACCAAATTCTGGTGCTTTTTTGAGGTTTGATTTCTCTATTGTATCAACTTCATAAACTTCATCTATCATTATGCCTATTTGTGTTGTTTCATCATTTTGTTTACAGTTTACAACAACAATGGATGTCTTGTCACTTATTTCAGTTTTAGATAATTTAAATCTATCGATAAGGTCTATAACAGCAACAATATTCCCTCGTATATTTGTAACACCTTTTATAAATGATTGCATCATAGGAACTTTTGTTACACTGCTATATTCTACAATTTCTTGTGCTTTTAATGCTTCCATAGCATAAAGTTCATTCTCTGCAAGAAAAAGCAGATATTGGTCTTGTGCATTATCGCTACCAGCATTTAAATCATCATCAAGAGTACTCATTAAAGTCTCCTAATAACGATCAAAATCACGTAAATCTAAACTATTTGAAGAAGATGTAGTTTGGGGTGCTTGTATATTATTTGTTGAATGTACTAAAGGAACGGGTTTAGAAAACATATCGCCTTCATTTACCGTGAAAAAACTCATCATTTCTGCTAAACTACCTGCTTGTCCACTTAACTCTTCACTTGCACTTGCCATCTCTTGTGCTGAAGTAGCATTCGTTTGCGTGACCTGATCTAGTTGACTCATAGCCGTACTTATTTGTCCTAGTCCGATGTCTTGTTCTTTTGCCGCATTTGCTATATCTTTTATAAGATTTGCCGTTTCTTCGATTTTTGGCACAACACTACTGATAAGTTCACCTGCTCGTTCACTGATTTTTACACTATCTGTTGTAATGGAACTGATTTCTTGTGCTGCAATTTGAGAACGTTTTGCAAGTTTTCTGACCTCTGCTGCAACAACTGCGAATCCTTTCCCATGTTCACCTGCACGTGCTGCTTCGATAGCGGCATTGAGGGCAAGTAGATTTGTTTGATACACAATATCTTCAATAATTCCGATTTTTTCACTGATTGTTTGCATTGCAGAAACTGTTTTACTGACTGCTTCTCCGCCCTCAATTGACATTGAAGATACTTCATTGGCTAAGTCATTTGTTTTTTGGGCATTTTTGGCACTCTCAGCGATACTTCCACTCATTTCTTCTAAGGCAGCACTCGTCTCTTCTAATGAAGAAGCCTGCTCTGTTGCACCTTGAGAGAGTGACTGAGAAGAAGCACTGACCTGTGTCGATGCCGCACTAATCTCACTGACACCGCTGTTAACCCGACTGACAATTGTTTGCAGTTTATCTGCCATTGAATTTGTAGCAGTTTTTATAAGTGCATAATCACCTACAAAATCTTTTTCAACTCTTATTGTCATATCACCATTCGCCATACTTTCTAAAACATCACCAGCTTCTTTGAAGAGTTCTTGTAAAACTTTTGCAGTTGCGTTTGTGGCTTGTTTTATTACATCAAAGTCACCTTGGTATTCTGTCATAATACGCTCTGAAAGATTTCCATTTTGCAAAGCATTGAGTCCGAAAATCGTGTCTGTAAATGCTCTGTCTACAACCTCTAAGGTGTCATTTACGACGGCAACAAGTTTTAAATAATCACCTTTAAAACCTTCGGTTGTAACTCTGGCTTTTACATTTCCTTGTTTTATCTCTGTATATCCTGTATTATAATCTGTAAGAAGTTTACTGAGTGTATTGCTAAGTAATTGTATCGATTCTGATATCTCTTCTAATTCTCCTTTAGCCTTAGGAATATTTGTTTTAAAATCCCCATTTGCAAGTCCTATAATTCCTTTGTTTAAGAGTGATACTTCATCTTTTAGTTGTTGATAATCAGCTTTTAATTTTTTGTTTTCTTTTTTGAGTTTTTTGTACTCTTTTTCTGTATCTTTTGCCATTGTTTTTTCCTTTTTTAGTTAATTTCTCTGATTTTATGTTCCATGAGTTTTGGAATGTCAAATATAAGGGCTATTTCCCCACTTCCTAATATGGTTCCACCACTAATTCCTGGAACCTTACCAAATACCTCACCTAAAGGTTTGATAACGGTTTGGAACTCACCAAAGAGTTCATCGACCATCATTCCCATTTTATAATCACCGTATCGTATCACGACAACATTTTCTCTTTCGCTGTGTGATGCCTCTTCGGAGAAATATTTTCTAATGTCCAAAAGAGGCAGCATAGAATCTCTTAGATTTATAAACTCATTGCCGTTCATCTGTTCTTTATAGTTGTCATCAAGTTCAATGCACTCTTGTATCATCTCAAGCGGTATGATGTACTTTGTGTCGCCGCTTTGGATTAAAAATCCGTCTATGATAGCAAGTGTTAAAGGGAGCCTGATAGTAAAAGTGCTACCTTCTCCCACTTTTGAATCGATCTCGACCGTTCCTCGCAGACTTTCGATATTTCTTTTGACAACATCCATGCCGACACCACGTCCTGAGATGTCGGAGACCTCTTCGGCAGTGGAGAGACCTGCGGCAAATATGAGATTATATATCTCTTTGTCACTGAGATTATTATTTTCCGCTACAAGACCGTTTTCGATTGCCTTTTGCAGAATTTTCTCTTTTGGAAGACCTTTTCCGTCATCTTTGATTTTAATTACAATAGTACCTGCATCAGGGTAGGTTGTAAGTGTTACTTTTCCGCTTTTTGGTTTGCCAAGCTTTTCTCTTTCTTCAGGCATTTCAATGCCGTGGTCTATAGAGTTTCTCAACATATGCATTAATGGATCAGAAATTTTTTCAACAACCATTTTGTCAAGTTCTGTTTCACCTCCAATAATTTCAAAGTCAATCTCCTTATGTACCTTTTTGGCAACATCATGTACAATTCGCTTAAATTTATTAAAACTATCACCGACTTGAACCATACGAATATTCATAACTCCCATTCGTATTTCTTCAAGCATATCAGTTAAAATAGTTGCTGATTCACTGAGTTCATTATCTTCAAGTATATCTGCTCTTTGTGCTACTTTTGCATTTGCGATGACCATTTCTGAAATTTGATTGATAAGCTGATCAATTTTTGAAGAATCAACACGAAGAGAAAAGCTTTTTTTCTGCTCTTTTTGTGGGGATTTTTTTGTCTTAATCTGTGTAACAGCTGGTGTTTTTTCTTTTTCTTCTTTTTGAAAAGTGGAAGTATCATAAAAACCTTGCTGAATAAGTTCTTCTTGCAAATTTATTTTATCATGAGAATTTTGAATTAACTCTTGAAGCCTTTCTTTGTCATCTGTTTTGAAAATTGAGAGTTCAATGTCATCTAAAATAAATTCAAATATCTCTTCAATATCTTCATATTCAACATCGCTAAGAAAAAGAATTTCGTAGCCCATATATGCTTGTGTAGGGTTTATCTCTTGCAAGGATGGGATATTTGAAGTGATTGAAAATATTTTTTTTATTTCTCCTAGTTCATTAAAAAAACTTAAGATATTGATTATGTCCATGCCTGTCGCAAAAAAGTTTGGTTTTAATCGAAAAGAGATATGCCATAAAGCCTCTTTTTTCTGATTTTCATTCTCTGTTTGTGTATTGGTTTCAAGTTTAGTTTCTATAGTAGCTTCTGTCTGATGAGGCATATAAGATTTTAGCATTTTTAGAAGCTCATCATTTGTGGCTTGTGTAAATTCATCTATATTTTCTTGGGCTACTGCCAAATCAATAAGATGCTGCACATGGTCTTTTACTTTTAAAAACAAATCAATCATTTCAGAAGTAAGTGTCACTTTAGAATCTCTGACTTCGCTTAAAAGACTCTCTGCAACATGGGCAAAACCTACAATGGCATCAAAACCGAACATTCCAGCTGTACCCTTTATGGTATGCATAGCACGGAACAATGCACCTATACTCTCTTCATCAACACCTTCTTCTTGCATCGTAATGAGAGCATTTTCCATAAAGGTTAGTTGTTCATCAGCATCTTCACAAAATAGTTCTAATTCTTCATTCATACACTCTCCTCTAGTAAAAAGTTACATGCAGAATTTTTGATGATTTGAGCAAGTTCTTCATTGACATTTTGAAGTGCAAATTTTTTTGAACTCTCTTTCGCAGTTTCTTGAACAGATATAAAAAGTTGAATAACACTCATATCTACTCTATTTACATTTTGCATATCTAAAAGCAAATCATCATTTGTAAATGCGTTAAGCAATGATTGGTGGAGTGCTTCAACTTCATAAATGTTTAATTCATCTTTATCAAATTTCATATAGCACACTCACGCAATTAATTTTTTGACTGCCATAAAAAATTTCTTTTTATTAAATGGCTTAAGCATCCATGCCTTAACACCAAGTGCTTGACCTTTTGCTTTTAAGTCTGGATTTGATTCTGTAGTCAGCATAATTATTGGTATATATTTATATGCATCATTTTTTTTGATGTTTTCAACCATCTCCAGTCCACCCATAATAGGCATATTAACATCAGAAAAAATTAAGTCAAATTTATTCTCCGTAAGCTTTTCTAATCCTTTTTGTCCATTTTCGGCAACTATTGGTTCATGTCCCGCTTCAACTGCCGCTGCAGAAGCAACAGAACGAATTAGACTTGAGTCATCTACTATTAATATTTTTCCCATTTGCACTTTCCTATTTTATAAATCTTAAATATAATTGAAACCTTCGTATAGCATTGTAGCTTTAATGTTATTATTTTAATCTTAAATTACACTTGGAATATTCTTTGCTTACTCCTGTAAAAGGGATGAAAATGCAGATTTTACTCGGTGTCCATGAAACTATTGTAAAAATAAATTCCACATCTATGAAAATAGATTATATACAAAATTTCGTATATCAGCATTTTAAAAATGTGATAAGTAATAAAAGAGAATTATATATACCCGCTTCACAGCAAAACAGCCATTATCGTATTTTTTTACTCAAATGGATTTATTCTCTTTATGTAAAGAGGACAAAGAAAGAGTCTATAGCGTTAAGAGAGATACTCTTAAAGAGACAGCATAAAGCTATAAAAATTTTATTATCTAAAGAAATTATGTATAAAATAATTTGGAAGATTGTTAATCAAAAGAGTATAGCGTTGAGCGTTGAACCGCAAAATCAGAAGATTATGCTAATGCTCAAAAACTATTTTCAAACATTATTACATGTAAACAATACTATGCAGGCTTCATTATATATAAGTACACAAGAAGAGAAAGAACTTTTGAAAACACTTTTATAC
>JALUBM010000132.1 GCA_027044845.1 Sulfurimonas sp. | reverse complement strand
GTGGGACTCCTGCAATTTGTTGTATGTAGCGTAGCGGAATACGACAAATGGTAGGTGACCCGTTTAGGGTTCAGCTTCGCCGTTGTAAGTTTCCGCTCCGCGGGAACTTACAACGACTGAAGATAGCGAATAAATTGCCGCTAGGTAATTTATTCGCTACTCTGTTTTGTTGTATATGTTAAGCCACTCTAAAAAGTTGGATGCTTCTTCTATTTTACTTTCATTTTCTATAACATATACTTTTTCATTTTTTGTATTTAAAACTATTGGTGAATTTCTAAAATCATCAAAAGCTATAACAATATCCTCTGCCAAAAGATATGGGTAATTTTGTTTATATAATTTTGTTGCTCCAATTACACATGGAATTTTTTCTATATCTATATTTTCAAGATAGCCATATATTTCACCTCTTTCATCGCTTATGATACCTATCTGATTTATGAAGTTTTTATAATCTTGTGGCAAAGTGACATTTAAATTGTCTTCAATTATTTTTACTCTATTTTTCATTCAAAATCCTTGGCTCTTTCTTTCCAATATTGTTTTTTCCATTTATCAAAATCCTGTCTTTTAATTTCACTTGTTTTTGTATATCTGTGTAATACTTTTGAGTTAATCTTGTGTTCTTTGCTAGTTAATTCTACAATTTTACCATTATCCTGTTGTTTCAAATGATGTAATTCTATTGATTTACCATCTTTTCCAATTGGTGCTAAGCCTTGTTTCATTCTATCTGTATTAGTTCTTCCTAAAGCATCTTTTGCTTTAGGATTAAATGTAGAATTTCTTTTGGCTACTGATTTACCAAAAACATTAGTATGTTTTGCATTTTTAATTAAATTTTTTTCTACATTAGTGATTCTTCTTATTGTTTTTCCAGATGAAGAAGCTATTGTTCTTGTAGTTTGAACAGCATTTTTAGCAATACTAGTAGATGCAGGTATAATAGTTTTTACCGTTTGTGTTGCACCATATCCTACTGTCACTGCAACACCAGTAGCAGTGGTTGCAATTGCTTTTGTAACTAAAGGTGCTTTGATTGCTGATGATGCAACGATTCCACCTTTGCTAAATAAGGATAGCACTAATTTCCAAACACTCATAATGCTTTTTCCTAAAAAAGTAAATATTTTTCCTAGTCCAGAAATAATAACTTTAAATAAACTAGCAATTATTTTCCACAATGCAAGTACAATTTTAACTAAAAAACTTATAATTACACCTGCAAATTTAACAATTAACATCACTAAATAAATAATACCTCTTACAATTCCAACTATTATGGCAAAAATCGCACTGAATATAGCACCAATCATTTTTTTTCCTTTTATACAACGGTTGAGTACAAAAATATGTTACCTATATTTGTACTCATTTAAGTTTCACAATGGTAGCTAAATATCTTTACTTAATCAAGCTTTTTTCGGCTAGGGTAACATATTTTTGTTGCTACGATTTGTTATACTTCTTTATACTAACTTCGTTATTACTCTTCTTTTAAA
>JALUBM010000131.1 GCA_027044845.1 Sulfurimonas sp. | reverse complement strand
TATAACGATGTTGGTGCTGCGATAGAATTGTCGTATTAAAATACAACAAAAAAGGCGTTTTTACTTTGAAAAGAGTATTTTTTCTATCCTCATTTTTTTGAGGATTATTTTAGGAGTTTATTTTGAGAAAAGTGTTTTTAATAGCTATTTTAGTATTCGGAGTTATTGGATTATCTGCTTGTAATCATAAAGATAACAAAGAAAAAAAAGTAATATCCGTTGATACAAAACTCACAAAAAGTGAAGTTAAGTTGGCAAACGATATTCATATATATTTCAATGAATATATAGGAAATCCGCGAGATATACAATTGATTGTAAAGGCAATAAATGCGAAGCAAGAATTTATCAATAAAACAAAATATAAAGCAAATACAAATGCTGTTAAAAAAACATTAAAAGTATATAGCGTGCTTCCATTATGGAAAAGTTTTTGTGTAACTGCTTTAATAAACAAAAATGCTATAAGTATAGCTAAGTGTGTTGACAACTTAAATGCGATGGATAAAGAACCAGATAATAAATATGCAAACACATCTAAAAAAGTAATTTATGACCACCTCGTAATATATTATGGCAATAAACATAACTTTTTAAAATCTGAAAAATTAGCATACAGAACACTCAAACTATATCCAAATGATGCAGATACTTATGCAAATTTGGCTATGCTTTATGCAAAAGCTGATCCTCGTCATAATTTTAAAGATGCAAAGGAGAAAGGTTGCTACGCATTTTTTCTAGAACAAAAGGCTGCCGATTTTGGAAATTTTAAGGCACAAAAATTTTTAAGAACTTATGATGCAAAAGATGAGTGTATAAATTTTAATGGTAATAAAATATTTAACAAAATTTCAAATAAAGTTTTAGGAGAATAAGATGAAAAAAATAATATATTTTTTAATGGTATTCGGTATTTTAGCAAATGCGGATAATTCAAGTATAGCTTCTAAGTCTGGACTAAGCAGTTATGAAATACAAAATATAAAAGATGGGCTACATCTATTAAGTTCACATGATTTTTCAAAATACAAACATCAACAATATAGAATTACCAATTTACAAGCTGCAGTTGGAGTCGAGGGAAATGAATTTTTGCAACAAAAATATGGAAAATTAAGTAACACTATAGTAAATTTAAGAGTTCCGACATCTTCGATAAGCGTAAGTATGGGCTGGTCAAACTTACTCTACAATTCCGACATGTACTTATGGCACTCTAAAGATATATATGAATATTATTATAGAGCCTATCAACTATTATCACTAAGAATGTATTACGCTAGTAATAATAATAGAGTTGTCTTTCGTGGCATTACAAGTACAGGCTTGTCGTATTCATTTATGAATGCGCTTATGGAAACAAATAAAGAAAATTTTGATTACGATATGAGCTATGATATTATAAGAGATATTTATACGATGGGAAATAGAAAATTTGTTCAAAAAGCATTCTTTAATTACATACTTTTTAGCGGTTCTTATTTAAATAAACTTTCAAGAAGTT
>JALUBM010000130.1 GCA_027044845.1 Sulfurimonas sp. | reverse complement strand
ATTTAGAATATCCCTTAAAAACAGGGCTTAAAAGAGGATAGAAAACAGATGATTTTAATGATAGATAATTATGATAGTTTTACATATAATATAGTACAGTATTGCAAAGAACTTGGTGCAGATTTAAAGATTATACGCAATGATGAAATGAGTATAAAAGAAATAGAAGCACTAAAACCAGAAAAAATAATAATTTCTCCTGGTCCAGCTTCTCCGAATGAAGCAGGTGTTACACTAGAAGTGATTGATTATTTTAAAGATAAACTGCCGATTCTTGGAATTTGTCTTGGACATCAAAGCATTGCACAGGTCTTTGGTGGAGATGTAGTCCGTGCAAAAAATATGATGCACGGTAAAACATCTAAAATAAAACATTCTACATGTAGAATTTTTGAAACACTCCCTGAAGAGTTTACGGCTACACGTTACCACTCTCTTATTGTTGATAAAAATACATTGCCCAAAGAGATTGAACCTACGGCATACAGCATGGATGATGAAGAAATTATGGCTTTAAAAATCAAAGATAAAGATATTTACGGTGTACAATTTCATCCTGAATCAATAATGAGTGAATATGGACATGAGATTATAGGAAATTTTTTAAAATTATGAAATACAAAATCATCTTATTCTTATTGATTGGATTAGATGTATCTATACTGATTTTTCAAACATCACAAATTTCCATCTCTCCTTCTGAGGCCTTTTTATTATATGGGCCTTTTTCTTTTTTACAGTCTCTTGTTAAACTTTCTTTGAAAATTTTTGGTCAAAATGATTTTGGATTACGTTTTGTGATGATATTCTTACATGTAGGCAGTGTCATACTGCTTTATTTGATTTCAGCACGCTATTTAAAACTGCAAAGAAATAGACTGTGGCTTATATTTGTTTTTATACTTTTACCAGGGGTTATAAGCTCGGCACTAGTAGTAAGTCATGCTGGATTGATTATCTTTGGTTTGTTTTTATATATTTATTTGAGCCAAAAACTTCCTGATTATTTGTTAGCTTTTTTATTATTATTGTATGCCGTTGCTGATGCAGGTTTTGTGTATCTCTTTTTAGGTTTATCTGTATACTATTTATTTGAAAAGAATAAAACACTTTTTCTTTATAACCTTGTACTTTTGGGAATTTCCCTTTTTCTTTATGGGGTGAACATATCTGGCGTACCAAGTGGACACTTCCTCGATACTATTGGCATATACAGTGCAATTTTTACACCTATTATATTTATTTATCTATTTTATACGCTTTATAGGGGTTACTTGAATGATGAAAATGATAAAGCATGGTATATAGCAACAACAGCTTTATTGTTTTCATTACTTTTGTCATTTAGACAGCGAGTCGAAATTGAAATATTTGCTTCTTATATTATGATTGCATTGCCATTGGCTGCTAGAACTTTTGCAAGTTCATACAGGGTTCGCTTAAAACAACATAGAAAAAAATATAAAGCAATTTTTATCTTAGCCTTTGTCTTTTTATTCTTAAATAC
>JALUBM010000129.1:1123-7076 GCA_027044845.1 Sulfurimonas sp. | reverse complement strand
CATTAAAAAAGGTATATTTAATTTTCTATGTATATTTTTGTAAAAAAATTCTCTTACATTATTTTTATGCTCTTACTCATCTCCATCATCTCCTTTCTAGCAATCCACGCAGCTCCAAACAGCTTTTTTGGGGCAGGGGAATTGAACCCAAATATGACAAAAGCGGCGATAGAAAAACTTAAAGCCGTTTATGGTCTTGATAAACCACTGTTTATGCAGTATGTTGACTGGTTGAAAAACCTTATTACACTCAATTTTGGCATCTCTTTTGTAAGTGGTCAAGATGTAAGCAGCGAAATACTCAAACGTCTGCCTATTACACTCTGGATGAACATTATCTCTCTTGTTTTTGTTTTTGCTCTTTCTTTGTACCTTGGTATAAAAGCGGCATTGCACTATGAAAAAAAAAGTGACTACATTATACGTCAAATTTCTTTGGTCTCTTTTTCTATGCCTTCGTTTTATCTTGCACTTCTTTTGATTATTTTTTTTGCAATTAAACTCGAATGGTTTCCTATAGCAGGTCTTCATTCCATTGAACCAAAAGAGGGATTTGCAAATTATAGTGATATGGCATGGCATGTAACTTTGCCTATTTTTGTGATGATATTTACAGGACTTGGGAGTATGATTATCTATGTACGTTCATTAACTTTGGAAATACTTAAAAGTGATTATTACTTTTTTGCACTTTCTCGTGGACTGACAGAAAAAGAACTGCTACGATACTATATTTTACCGAATTTGATGCCACCGATTGTAACGCTGTTGGGTCTTTCCTTACCTGGACTTATCGGTGGAAGTGTCATTTTAGAATCTATTTTTGGCATTGAAGGCATGGGACAACTCTTTTACATTTCAGCACTCTCAAGAGATTACCCTATAATTATGGGAATCTTAATGATAACGGCACTACTGACACTGCTCGGAAATATGCTCGCTGATTTGCTACTTTTAAAGTTGAATCCGTACATGAATAGAGGCTAAAAAAGCCTTTCATGTAAGATATTAACTAAAAAGTGCCTCTAGTGCATCAACACTCTCTTTTTTCTCTTCAACAGTACCATCTTCATTTGTTGTGACAGCATTATTTTCAACTAATTCTATTTGCATACCTGTAAGCATAGAAGCTAAACGAATATTGATACCGCTTTTCCCAATTGCTTTACTTTTCTGATCTGCAGGTAGAGTAATGATGGCTTTTTCATTTTCACCCTCTTCATTTTTGACAATCTCTACATGTGAAATAATAGCTGGACTCATAGTACGAGAGACAAAAAGTTCGGGTATGTTTGTGTATTCTATACAGTCGATATTTTCGCCGATAAGCTCTTGGCTTACTGCATTGATACGCACACCTTTTACACCAACAGTCGCACCGACTGCATCCACTTGAGGATGGGTGCTTAAAAGTGCTATTTTTGCTCTCTCGCCTGGAATACGTGCTGATTTTTCAATGATGACTGAACCCTCAGCAATCTCAGGTACTTCAAGTTCTAAAAGTGTTTCTAAAAATTTAGGGCTTGTTCGTGAGAGTTCTATTTGCATACCGTTTTCTTTGTCCATATTGACGCGGCGGACTACAGCTTTTATATGGTCGCCTATCTTAAATATTTCTCCTTTTATACGACTTTTCATAGGCAGTATGGCACGAATTTCATCTACTTCAATGTACGTATTATTTTTTGCATCGACACGTATTACACGACCATTTACCAGTGTACCAACTTTTGATTTATATTTGTTGTATATTTCATCTTCTACAAGCCTTTGTATATGGTACTCTATCTCACGATGGAGTTGTGATGCGGCAGTTCTTCCATAGTCTTCAAGATTGTGATCAATTTGAAGTTGATCTCCAAGTTCTACCTGATCATCATATTCTCTTGCTTCCGTGAGTGAAATATATGCAGGAGAAATTTCCTCATCTTGAAGTTTTTCATCATTATCTGCTACAACAGTAATTGTTTGAACAATCTTTATATTCTTTGTTTCTTCATCAATTTGTGCTTCAAAAGCAAAGGTATATCCGATGACTCTTTTTGCCGTTTGCACAAAAGCAGTTTTAAGTGCTTCCATGACTTTTTCAGGTTTTAAACTTTTCTCATGTCCGATAGCTTCGGCTATATCTAAAATTTTTTCCATAGTGTATTCCTTGGTATTTTTAAGAAATCTGACATTGATAATTATGATGTGGGGGATTTCTTAATTGAAGTGTATGATTATACATAAAAGCTACTAAAAATAGCTTTAACCCAATTTTTAGTAGATATAAAGTATAATCCAAAACTTTTATAAATAAATTTATGTAAAAATTAAAGGACAAGATGATGGATTTGAAATTCGCGAGAACTGATTTAGATGCAAAACCGAAAAAAGTTGATTTGGCTAAATTAGATGCTGAAGTGGCAAAAAATGAGAGTATTATATTTTACTTTGATAGAGAAAATTCACATAAAGATTTATTGGAGCTACAAGATCATTATGAAGCTATGGGTAAAAGTTTTTATATGAGTGAAGCGAAGTATGGGTTGTCAGATAATGACTACATGTACCAAGTCCATGTAATGAGTTAAGAGTTTTTTATGAGTAAAAAGTTATTTATTGAAACCTTAGGTTGTGCTATGAATAGTCGTGATTCAGAGCATATGATAGCACAGCTTCATGAAAAAGAGGGCTATGAAACTACGCAAAACCTCGAAGATGCTGACCTTATTTTGATAAATACTTGTTCAGTAAGAGAACGCCCTGTGCATAAACTCTTTTCTGAACTCGGCGGTTTTAACAAGAGAAAAAAACCATCGGCAAAAATCGGTGTTTGCGGATGTACAGCCTCTCACCTCGGTGAAGAGATTATTAAACGCGCTCCTTATGTAAACTTTGTTCTGGGTGCAAGAAATGTCTCTAAAATCAGTGAAGTTCTGCATAAAAACAAAGCAGTTGAGATTGACATCAATTATGATGAGAGCGAATTTGCATTTGATGATTTTAGAACTTCTCCTTACAAGGCATACATCAACATCTCTATCGGCTGTGATAAGCAGTGTACTTTTTGTATCGTTCCAAAAACCCGTGGCGATGAGATTTCTATTCCTGATGATTTGATTATAAATGAAGCAAAATGGGTTGTTGAGAATGGGGCAAAAGAGATATTTTTACTCGGGCAGAATGTGAACAATTACGGACGACGTTTTTCATCAAGTGAACATGAAAAAATAAACTTTACAGAACTTTTGAGAAGACTGTCCAAAATTGAAGGTTTAGAACGCATTCGTTTTACCTCTCCGCACCCTTTTCATATGGATGATGAGTTTATAGAAGAGTTTGCTAAAAATCCTAAAATTTGTAAGTCTATGCATATGCCTCTGCAAAGCGGATCAAGCAAAGTGCTTAAAGAGATGAAACGCGGGTATACGAAAGAGTGGTTTTTAAACCGTGTACAAAAGCTTCGTTCTATTTGTCCCGAAGTAAGTATTTCAACAGATATTATAGTGGCATTCCCAGGTGAAAGTGATGAAGATTTTTCTGATACTATAGATGTTATGAAACAGGTGAAATTTGATCAAATTTTTTCTTTTAAGTATTCTCCTCGTCCTGAAACTGAAGCACAACATTTTACCAATGTTGTTGATGAAGATGTTGCCTCAGACAGGCTGGCTTACTTACAATCATTGCATAATGAACTCTTAGATGAGATAAATATAAAATATCTTGGGAAGACTTTTAGTGTCTATTTTGAAAATTTAAATAAAGATAATTTCGTCTCGGGTAGAAGTGATAATAACCTTGTTATTAAGGTTAAAGGGAGTGAAGAATTGTTAGGAGAGTTTAAAGATGTTAAAATTACTTCTATCGGCAGAACAATTTTAACAGGCGAAATAGTTGCTGAAAAAAATTAGTAGAAAATTAGCTCTTTTACTACTACCTTTTATAGGTTCTTTGCTTATAAAGGCACTTTATAAAACAAACAAAAAAGTTTTTTACGCTCCAAGCTCCTTGAATGATGAAAATTTTATTATGGCTTGTTGGCATGGAGAACTTTTAATGATTCCTTATGCTTACCTGAAATATAGAAAAACTCCCCATGTAAAACTTATAATCTCAGACCATTTTGATGGAACGCTTATAGCAAAAACGCTCAGTTATTTTGGTTTTGGAACCATTAGAGGCTCAAGCAGACGAAATGCAGCACGTGCTTTACTGCAAGCTATCAAGGCCTTAAAAGAAGGGTATGATTTAGGTATTACACCCGATGGTCCCAAAGGTCCCAGACATGAAGTTGCTGATGGTATCATTGTGATGGCACAAAAAGCAGATGTGAAAATTACGCTTGTGGAAATTAAGCCTAGTAGTTTTTGGCAGCTTAATTCATGGGATAAGTTTGTTATTCCTAAACCTTTTGGTACAATTACCTATTACATCAGTGATTTAATTGATATTCAGGGGCTTGAACTTGAAGAAGCGAGAGCTTTGATACAAAAGGGGTTATTAGAACATGAAAAATAAATTTTTTGTATCAGGTTTAGCCGTTCTTTTTTTAATGCTAATGGCTATATATTTTTTAGTCAATCCATCTTATGAAAAATCTATACAAGCACAATATTATTATGAGATAGGAGAATATGATGAGGCATATAAACTGGCAAATGAAGCTTTTAGCATAGATGTTTATAATCGTATGGCATCAACGATTATGGCACAGTCAAAAACCTCGATGAAGTATAAAAAGTATATAGATCAGGCAAAGCAATATATGATAGAAATTAATAAAATTGCAGCCAAAAAGAGTATTAGTGATGCCGATAGGGCCAGAATAAAAATGATGAGTGAAATAGTAGTTGACTCTTATAAAAAACTTTCACCAAGTGTTATTACAGACAATAAACTGGTAAGTAAAGCAGCAAAGTATTATAGTGATTTTGGGAAACTCCTTGAAAAAGTCAATAGATAAATATAAAAAAGAGTTTTTGCTCTCTTTAGAAACACATCAAGGTTACTCAGATTTAACTGTAAGAACATATGCTGTGGCTCTTGATGAGGCACTCAAGTATATAGAAATATTAGAAGAGAAGAGACAGTATTTTGTCTTTAATTTAATGCCATATCGTATTCATATAGCAGATTTAAATGCCAAAACAATCAGTAAAAAATTAAGTGCTATTAGAAGTTTTGTAGAATTTTTAAATGGACAGGATTTGCATGTAACACTGCAAGCAGACGAAAGTATCAAAGTCGCAAAAACACTGCCAAAGCCAGTATCTCATGCCCATATAATTGAAGCCCTTCAAAAGTGTGATTTACAAGAAAAATTGCTTGTGATGATGTTTTATACGTTAGGGTTACGTATATCTGAACTTGCCTCTTTAGAATTAAAAGACATGAATGATGAGTGGATTCGAGTTATAGGAAAAGGTAATAAGCAAAGAGATATACCACTACTAAAAATAACAAGAGTATTAATTGATGATTATTTATCAACTTTTGTACTAAAAAGATTTCTTTTTGAAAAAAATGGCGAAAGATTAAGCGAAAATAGTCTAAGATATATGATAACTAAAATCTTTAAGCGTGTCGCCTTAAAAGTAACGCCTCATCAACTTCGTCACTCTTATGCATCTTCTTTGCTTAACGGGGGAGCACCGATTGTTGATGTAAGTGAGCTATTAGGACATTCATCAATGGCAACAACGCAGATATATACAAAATTAGGTAGTGCATTGAAACAACAAAATTATAATAAAGCACACCCTTTAGGGGATGATGAATGCTGAACAAAATATTGGAGTCTTTATATTATAAAATCCTTATAAGTATTGTTGTTCAAAGAAAAAAAACACTTATTCATATAGAATTGTGTTCAAAAAAAGGCATTGTCAATGAGGTAAGTACAGAATTTAATACTGTTACATTTAACAATGAAATGTATGAATTTATAGCAAAGTACATAAAAGAA
>JALUBM010000129.1:0-1113 GCA_027044845.1 Sulfurimonas sp. | reverse complement strand
GTAGATACTTCCATAGTACAGGGTGCTATTCCTACATGTAAAAAAGACAAGTTAAACTATTATTATGATTTGTCTCTATCTGAATATAAATGTCTTGATGAAAAATGGACTTTTTATACTGCAAAAGATGATATTTACCAGATAAAGCGTAAGTATAAAGATATTGGAATAGATATGATTTTCTCTCCTTTTGCTATTTTGGCGAATTTTTTTAAGGACAAAATAGACAATAAATTTGCCATGTTTATTTTGGTAGAAGATGGGTTTGTTTCTATATCTATTTTTGAAAACTCACAACTTCTGTTTGCACAACATTTAGATATGCTAGCAGGTGATGAATCAGAAGATATTTCACTTGATGATGATCTTGAGGAAGATTTAGAATTGGAGCTTGATGATGCTATTAATTTAGAAAATATAGACGTTGACGGGGATGAGATAAATGATTTAGAAGAATTTGGAGATATTGAAGATTTAGATTCTCTTGAAGATTTAGATTCTCTTGAAGATATTGATGAATTTTCAGATAATAAAGACGTAGAAGAAGAACTATATGCAAGTGATACGGCTTTGCCAGAAACTAAAGACAATGCATCTTTTAATGAAGATTATCAGAGATTTTCATTAATTCAATCAGCAGTGGGAAATTATTATGCAGGTGATAAGTATGAAAGCAAATTTATAGAAAATGTTTATATCGCTGATTGTGTAGGCGTGAGCAATGACTTGATAAAGTATCTTGAAGAAGAGATGTTTTTTAACGTTTATGTAAGACATACTGATCTTAGTATAGAAATATGTGAACTAACAAAAATGGAGCTTGGTTTATGAAATACAGCTATATAAAACCAAGAAAGAAAACTCCTATAACGCCAGAACTGCAAATAATTTTTACATTTTTTGGCATAACACTTGCAATGCTTTTTTTAACGTATGCATTTTTGTTGTATAAAGATTATGCATTTACAAAGGATATGCAAGCAATACTAACGCATAAAAAAGAGTTAAAAGCAAATATTAAAAAGATGGAAAGTCAAATAAACTTCATTCAAAAACAAACAACATTAGCAGAAAAAGTTTTTACGCAAAATATGGTTTTAAAAGATTCTATTG
>JALUBM010000128.1 GCA_027044845.1 Sulfurimonas sp. | reverse complement strand
AATTGAGCTGATTTCATCAGCTTGTATTTTTGCTACCACTATTGTTCTCCTCTTATGAAGTTAAATTGCTTTAATTATATGTTCTATAATTTGACTATCTATTCTGTCTTTAGAAAGATTTATCTCTATTCCAAGACCTACGACTTCTACTTTTATACCATTAAAATCATTTTTGACAGAAGATAATGTAATAGTAGAATCAAATTTTTTACTTAAACCACTACTGAGTTCATTCATAACATTTGCATCAATGTCACTATTGCTATAAACAAGACCTGTATAAGTTTTAGTTGATTTAGCTATATCTTTTTCTAACTCTTTTGCTATTGCAGGAATTATATTGATACGTTTATGTTCAACTAAAAGTTTAATTAAGTTGTTAACTTTATCAGACTTTGCAGATTTCACTGCATCTAAAAGGATACTAGACTTGTCAGTCGTATTTACAAGTGGATTGACAAGAATACTAATAAATTTTTCTTCAGAAAATGAGTTAGCTAATACAGAAAATATCTCTGAAATATTTTGCATAGATGCCATATCCGAACCTGAGCTTAAAGCTTTTATATATTTTTTTGCAATAAGTTCTTCCATGTTAAGCAACCTTTTTCAAAATAACATTAGCCATAGCTTCTTTATCAAACTCATTTGAACTTTGAGCAAGAGTCTCTTTAAGAATATCTTCAACAACACCCTGAACCATATTTCTCTGTGCAAAGTTTCTTGAAGTTACACCTTGCTTAGAAAGTGTTTCAAGATCAAGCTCACACTGAGCCATGATATTGTCATTAATTATTTTATTCTCTTTCTTTGATGAAACTACTAAATCTTCTGCAAATTTCTCTGCATTAGATATTTTAGTAAGTGCCTCTTTTTTAAGAGCAACTGATTCATCAAGCTTTTCTTGAACCTTTTTCAATTCATCAGCAATTGCTTGACTTCTTGATGCAAAGTAATTTTTTGCAGGCTCTCCAACTAGATACCAAACAACTCCAGCAAATAGTAAAAAGTTTACTGTACGGTATACAATATCGGTTTCACCATTACCAGTTTCAGATGCTAATGCATAAGTTGATATCATCAGTAATAGTACTAAAATTCTACTCACATCACACCCTTATATTTGACTAAATTTAGCTTTAACAGCTTTTTTAAATACCGGAACCTGTGACATTAAGTCAGAGGTCAACTCTTTTTGAGCTTTAGCAAGTGAATGCTCAAACTCTAAATATTCTTTAGCAAGTTCAGCACGTTTTGCTTCTAACTTACTCTCAGCTAATTCCTTAGCATCCGCAATAACTTTTTCTCTTAGGGCCGTAGCTTCTAGTTTGGCAGACATAATTATTGATTCAGCTTTTTCATTGAGAGTTGCGATTTCTTCATCATTAGAACCGACTTTTTCAAGGTCGTTTTTGATGTCTTCATCGCGCTTATTCATAAAGCTAAACAGTGGATTATAAAGCCAACTATTTAGAACGGCTATAAGCGAAACAAATACAACAAATGTGACCAAGAGTAGTATTGGATTT
>JALUBM010000127.1:3212-29054 GCA_027044845.1 Sulfurimonas sp. | reverse complement strand
GTATAAAATAGAGAGAGAAAGAGAAAAGTATCGAATTACAGAAAATGATGTTAAGTTTTTTCTTCTTTTCTATTTTATTGTTTTTTTGAGTGGCGGTCTTGGTCTTTTTTTTGCAACTAATTTTGTTCTCAAGTGGAACATAATATTTTTTGCTCTTTTGATACTACCATTTTTTGTTCTTGAATTTCGTTCAAGATATATAACAAGAAAAAGAAAGAGTAAATATGTTGACATACTGATAAAAGAGAGCTCTAGTAAAAGATTTCAGGGTGTTTTTGTTTTTTATCCAGATGACGACAATGAATTAATTGTAAAAAATTTCGATTTAGGAAAACAAGTTACTCTCGATACAAGATTTGCCTTAAAAAAACTGCACGAAGTTAAAAGATTTGCTTTGAAGAAAAACTATGATGCTGTCGTTAATTTAAAATTTAATTCAGATGGAACAGCAAGCTTTATTCTTGCAAAAAAAAGATAATACTGATTTATTAAATATCTGTATATAAAAATGGTAATAATCTTTTTGTTACCACTTTATCTTTCTTTCTTTATCCCCAATTATCCTTTGAAATTGGGTAGCCTATATTAGAATATGTGTCATTTTGAAACAACTCTTAAAATAACTATAATTGTTTTTCTGCTATTATTTTATAAAACAAAAGCATCAAAGGAATAGAATATGAGCAAATATAAATTAACGAATCTTGGTTCAAAAGTAATTAAGAAAGGGGAAGCTCGAAATGTTTTACCCAGAATAATGAAAGAAAGCCTTTTATTGGAAGATGCGATAGGACTTGGGAATAAATCAGACCTTCTTGTTCTTGGAATTAGGCAGAATGGAACAAATTACTATACTGTGGGGACTATCAATAACGCTAACCAGCCAACAGAGAGTGTGTCTTTTAGAAATGGAAAAGATAATGGACAACTGTGTGATATTAACAATGTTAAACTTCCTTATCTTGCGAATGCTTCTGAATTACTATTACAAAATTTTAAAGAAGCAGGTAATCATTTGTATTGTGATAGACTTATTGCTGATGATATTCAAAACCATAGTATTGAAGAGGTTAATGGATACCTTATGTTTTGTGAAAAATGTGGTTTAATAGAGCCATCTAATGTCGAATCTCCAAGTGAAGATGAAATCGTGACAATGCAATCGCTAGAGGAATACTCAAAAACAAATTCATTGTTTGATTTTAAAAATGAGGAAGTTACTGCAAGTGATATTTTGAAAGACTTAAATATCAATATAGCACAAATTGACATCAGACAAACTATGGAATCTATGCAAATTCAGCAAGACCTTCAACAGCACCAAGAAGCAGAAGCTTCACGCGAAACAATAAGTCCAACTGCTCCATAATCTATTTCCTCTTTTTTCAACATCATGTGGCACAGCCCACATGAATATTAATTTAATTTTAATAAACTTTTTATTATATAGTTTACTATATAGTTTGAAAACACATCTAAAAATAAAACTTTTTTATAATCTATATTTTATATGGTTTTGCCCCATTTACATAACTACACGTCAACAAGAAACAACATAAAATAAAACTTAATCAGATATGCTCTAAAACCGTTTTTGCCGTGCAGTTGCACAAGCTAAACTATAAAAACGCTTTCTAGCGAATAGTAGATAATGTATCGTTATCTACTATTATTTCAACCTATTTTAGGGTATAATTATTATAAGCAAAAAATATAAGGATTTTAAAAAAATGTACGCTAATAGATTCGACCTCGAAAAATATATGTCCGCAAGAGAAGCAGAAAATCTTCTTCATAGTATAATTTATAGAAAAATAAAAAAAAAGACAATAAGTATCTATATTAAAACAAAAAGAGCCGAAAAGCAATATGCAACAATTTTGCATTTTGACATTTTGGATGCTATTGAAAAATTTGAAAAAATCAAATCAGAAAGAAGACAAGTGATACTTTCTAAAAACAGAGGATTATCTGCCTTTAAAAGTCTTTTAGCAGATGCTCTTAAGGATATTGCAGATGATAAAAAAAAGAAATAAGATTCATGATTCAAATAAGGCAAAATGTGAATTATCAAGCATTTTATACTCTTTTGTAAACATTAATGATTATGTCAAGAAAGATGATAGTAATTTATTGAAAAAAAGAGTTGCTTAATGTTTAGTGGATATAAAAAATCTGATGTAAATAAAGCATTAAAACAAGAAGGTATCTTTCACAAAAAGAGTATAACTAGCGTTGAGTTTAAGAGAGTTGTACAGATATTGAATGGAGGAGTAACAAATCCTCAAGTTTTAAGGGAAAGTAGATTAAAGGTTCAAAAAGGAAAACAATCGAGAAAGAAAAAAAGTTTGCTCGATGGAGTGCTTTATAAGTATGAGATAAATAAAATCTCAAATAATTCAATATCTGTAACTCTTCTTGGGAAGCATTTTACCAAAAATAGAGTAAATAGTATGTCAATGAGAGAAAGAATGGTGCTGAAAACTATGATTAAAGATTCCGCAACTCTATTTTCGCTTCAAAATAAAAAGAATATAAAGCGGATTGCAGAAAATTGGAAAAAGGTCAAGATTACTTATGAGATATTTAACCCTAAAAGCAGAGATACAAATGCAACTGATTTAAAGACATTCAGAGATACTTTTACTATCTTAGGGCTTATTGAAGATGATAATAGAAGTGTTGTACCAGAACTACCTAGGCAACACGAAATAATTTCTAAAGAATATAAGGTTGTGGCAACTATAACAAATATTGAAGGTAGAGAAGAAAATGCCCATAGTAGCATGCTTGCAGAGTTTATGCAACTTTGTGTCGACAACATAGACGAATATGAATACTTAAAGCTAAAAAGTGAGGCTATTAAACTAAATATTCCTTTTTCTTTGCATATATTTCAAAAAGTGATAGGGAGAACAGTATGACTAAACAATTGACGAGAAGAGGACGACATAGAAGAAATAATCTCAAGACAGATAGAAACCTCAACAGCGGTTTGGGCGTTGTTTTTGATTTAGAAAAATGGAGCAATCTTTATCTCAATTATTTAAAAGCTAAAGTTAATGATTTAATTATTTCCGCTTTAACAGTTAAATCATACCAATATACAATGAAAAAATTGTTAGAATTTTCACGGAAAGACTATAATATACTTGACAATTTATCTGATTTAGATGAAGTTTTTTACAATGATTTTCTTGATTATTTACAGTATGGAAGCTTCTCTTCAAAATATGGAAGTGATATTTACATTGCAAATGTAATTATTGATTATATTGCGTATTGTGAAGAATATGACGACCTTTCATTGGAAGAAACATATCAAAAATACCTACAGTCTCTTAAAAATACCATAAGCGATAGTGAAGTCAACATCCTTGAATATTGTATAAATGAATACATGTATGAGAAAAAAATAGAGAATCCAATATCTTTAGATAACAAAAAGATTGATGAGTGCATATCTGATATTAAATCAAGTTTTGGTATCAAAAAATTAGCTTCATCAACAATGATGCAAAGAAAAGCAATATTGACGGCTTTTATGTCTTTTGTCTCACTTCATAACACTGATAAAATAGATTTAACAGTGCATTTTAAATACCTACACAAATACATGAGCAGGGGAAATTATACAGGTACAGCAACGAGAAAGAAAGGGTTTACTAACGAAGGACAAATGAGCTTTGTCGACAGTGTCCTTAGAGAGCATTATACGGGGCTTGTTGATAGATATGTTGTCAGTGATAAGACATACTACTGTGCGTTAAGAGATTCGCTCCTTGCCCTTATTATGATGTATGGAGGATTGAGGTCTAAAGAGGTTTTGTCGCTTGAATTCGGTGACATAAAAAGAGTTGACGATGTTTATGAAATAAACATTAGAAACGGAAAAGGAAATAAAAGTCGTTTCTCTGTTATATATGCACCACTAATTGAAAAAGAACTTAACGAATTGTATCAAATAAAAAAAGGGTTGCTTTTAAGTTCAACAAGTAATGGGAAAAAATTGCATTACAGCGCACTGTATTCCTCTGTTAAAAAAACACTTAACAATGCAGGCATTGACTATGGTGGTCTTCACTCTTTTAGGCATACTTTCGCATCGGATTTGGCGAAAAGTGGTGATGTTGCTGTTATATCGGAACTTCTGGGTCATAAGAATCTTAAAACAACTCAAATTTATATTGATATAAACAGCACTAGGAAGACTGATGTTGTACTAGGAATTCAGAGAAATTCAAAAAGAATATATAGATAAGTGACTATTCGGTTACTTACTTATATAATTGTTTAATAGTTTCATGAAAATTTTTACAAACTTTATTTAAAAATTTTATCTCTTTATTAATATTTCTGTTTGTGATGGAATCAGAATACTCAGTTAGTAATAGTTTCGAGATAGTAAAATTAATTAATGTTGTATCACTATGGAATATTTTATAGTCTTCATCCCATTTTTTCAGCGCTATTTGTTGAAGAGTATTTTCTGCACCACCTTTTTTTTTAAGGGCTAATAAATTATCCACTAAATATCTAAAAGCAAATAGTAATTGTCTTATTGCTTCATCCTCTTTGTCTCTTTTAATAAGAGTTTTGATGAGATTTATTCTTGCCTTTTGTGACAACTGCTCTCTTATTTGTTTTTCTTTGCCGACCAGACTAACAACTCTTTTTTTTATTTTACTATCACAATCAGCACATTCTATACTGTAGTCAAAAGGCTTGATATTAAAATGATTTGCTATCTCTATCCACAAATCGCTATTTACAACTTTCAATATCATTCCTATGGCTATTTCGTTGTTGAGGTCGTAAGCATATAATACTTTTTCTTTTTTTGATATTTTAATTATAATACCATATTTTTTGCTTATCATTTTACTTTTTAGACTACCAAATATTTTTTTTTTCATTTGCTTTAACATACTCTAAAATCCTATTTTTTTGCTTTCTATAGTAAATTATACTGTAAGTTGTCATTCTTTTTGATAAATAATAATAGCTGTAATGATGTTGGCTATCACAGTTTATAGCTTTGCATTTGCACATGTTGTTAATAAATATTCTTAATTGACTAGGTTGTAAAACAAATGAGAAGTTTACTTTAAAAACAACCATTCTGACTATACTGAAGTAAGAAATTGATATATAATATGACTACGTTTTTATATGTCTGCGAGATGCAATTACAGGACGATTAAACAAACAGACCATAAGAAGTCAATTTATCTGCAATTAATAGCTTCTATTGATAAATTAATTTTAATATAAAGAGAGTTTCCTGCCTACTAATTATACGATTTTATTAAAAAGTATTAATTTTGGACGATAAATATACTTATCTTATTTGTTAAAAGAAATACTTTTTCTAATTATTTTTGTATTATATGACTTCGTATAATCAAAAAAATGGTTCTATCAATGATTTTGAGTACGGATTAGCACGCTTGTGAGAAAGATACCCTCATCTTGTGGCATCTATTAGTGAAATAAAGCTTCTGTTGGCTCTATAAATGGTTAAAAAAGACGAAATTGTAGAAAAAGTATATATTATAGATAAAAAAATGCACTACGGTTACAGTATAAGCTTACAAAGCTACAAACTTATACTTGACTTCTTCTGTTGTTCTTCAATAAAATTTTCATAAACATTTATATAAACTCCATTTTTACTTGCTTTTTGTGGTAATTTTTCAAACCATGAAAGCTTTATTTTAAACATCCAACGCTTTTATTCAGTAAATTCTTTAATGCCTCTAAAGATAGCACATTTAACAAATACATCAACGGTCGGCTCTTTTATATTATACCCCTGCATGTATCTGCTTGCAAGTCTTGTAATGTTTTTAATATCTCTTCCAGATACCTCATCGAACTCTTGATTAAGCTCTTCAATGAATTTATCATCATGTTTGATGTTGAACTGTTCCAAGTAGATACTCCACATTTTTGCTTTAACATCGTCTTTTGGCTTCTTGTATGTCAATACAGCCATACATCTTGATAAAATCGCATCATCAATATCATTTGAACGATTCGTTGTCATAAACATGAGTCCATTATAATATTCCATTGTTCTAAGGAATGAAGCAACAATAGCATTGTGGTTTGTGTCGTCAGTTCTACTCTTTATATATACATCGCTTTCGTCAATGAGTAACACTGCTCCCCATCTTTCAGCTCTTTCAAAACTAATCTTTAACTGCTTTTCAACTTCTGTTCCGCTTATTCCTAGTTGACCCGAATGAACACTATAAAGCGGTTTCTTTTTAATTTCTGAATAGACTTCAGCCGTGAGTGTTTTTCCTAAGCCTGCCTCGCCTCTACAGAGTACGGATGTTCCGCCAGATTTCCCTTTGATAATGTCGTCTCCATTATCATTGATTACATCGTTAGTTAGGATGTCTATAAGCCCCTTGTGGTCTTCTGGAAGGATTAGCTTATTGACAATATTTTCGTCATAAACATACTCCTTAATATCTCTGGTATCCACCCACACAAACTGATGCTTATTTAGACTAAACATATAGATTAAAGGATTGTATGGAATAGGGCAGTTCTCTGCATGATTAACAAGTTGAGAATTTGAAAAGAGATTGATTTTTTTTGAGAATCTTCCCTTAGTCTGCTCCATCTGATAAACATTATCATTGATGTACTTCATTCCATTTTTGTCGATATATTGAATGTTTTGAGTGTTCTCTTTGTCGTAAAAGTCTTGGATGTATTCTTCGTACTCTTTTTTCAATTCATCCGTTTCAAAAAGAATATTGTTCGCTCTAATCGTATCCACAACAGAGTTTTTGTGCATTTTTAGCTCTGCTGGCTCTATTGAGATTTTGGTTGTATTTGTCTCATGTTGTGAGTTTTGTGAAAGCTCTATTTCAATCCATCTTCTTCTGCCATCATATTTATCTTCTTGTATTTGGATTTTTCTCACAAGAAAAGGATAGTGCCTATCGTTTTTCATATCTTTTCTGTAAATCCATCCATTGTCTTTTATTTCTGAGCGGAACAGTGTGTTTAGTAGCATCAAAGCATCTTCAAGATTTTTTGCTCTTCGGAGTTTTTTAGAGTTTTTCTTAAGCTCATCTACAAATCGAACAAGGTCTTGCAATTGTGAATCATAGTGGCTCTTCGCTTTTTCATATTTCTCTTCATCCTCTTCTTGAATATAGTCGCCATTTTCTGCTTCTTTCTTCCACAATTCAAGAATGAGAGCAATCAAACTTGTTGGAATTGTGACAAGGCTAACACTATAGCAGTCATATTGGGCTCTGTTGTAGTATGAACCAGAATCTTTTCTGTTTAGTGCATTTCTTCCAAGCTCAATATAATACCCTAGATTTTCTTCTTGCTTTGCTACTTCTTGAATAACTGTGTGTGGAACATGAACAACCATCTTTCAATCCTTTTCTGTTTTTAATTGAGTAATTATATACTAAATCAATTGCTTTTGTCAAGAAAAAAACACATTATTTGATTTATTTTGCAAATAGTATGATTTGACTTTTCTATTTTTGTGTGCTATAATTTTGTTATCTATATAAAAGTACAAGGACTTGAATTATGGCTACTATGATGTACGGCTATACATACAACAGAGGTGTGAGGGTTGGATACAATATACAATTTGGGAATATAATTCTTTTTGAGGTATCTTCAAAAGACAAAAATAGAATTGTGTCTGAGGTGAAAAAAAGTGGTTATTCCAAAGATGAGATTGATATGGAGCGTGTTGAAATTTAAAAAGGAAGTATAAATTATGATAATTGATAAAAATGACAAAACAATCAAATTTGAATTTGATTCTGACTTAGACCATGTTGTTACGGGATACGACTATAACAATTTGGAAGAAATGATGGAAAAGTCCAAAGAGAGATTGAAATACGAGGCATACTGCAAAGGGTTTAAAAAGATAGATTCAATTGAAAAATTCAAATGTTTAATACCTAAAAACTCAGATATAAAAGAGTTGAATGGTTGGTTTAATAGTTTTAGCACACTCATTAAAACGCTCTATCGGTACAGAAACAACAAAAAAGTTTTTCCTTACAATATATAGAGCGTGTCGGGATTAAATAATAATACTAAAAGCATATAAAGGAAAAAGTTATGTCAATAAAAAAAACATATAAAAAAGAACAGCTTCCACAAAACGGGTGTGAATGATGACGTATAAAGAATTGAAGATGAATATAGCAAGAGCTGGTTTAACAATCAAAGAATTTGCAGAGCTGATTGGTATGCACCCGACATCGATAACGAATCTAAAAAGCAGAGAAGCAGTTCCAAACAAAATAAGTATGATTATTTTATTGTTGGTGATGTTAATAGAGTCTGGTGTGAAAATTGATGAGATTAAAAAAAAGATAGGCGGTGTAAGATGAAATTTGTTTTATGGACTAAAGGAAGTCTAGCTCGAATATATGTAAATGGTATATCTGGATATAACGGCAAAATCTTCTTTGAAAAAAAAGGCAAGCTGGCGATTTTGGCATATACTAACGATAGCCCAGATGAGAAGATTTTAGAGAACATTTGCAGTGAAGTAGATAAAAAATTTGGATTTAAAAATTGCTACAGTATAGCTTTCTCGGAATTCCAAGAAAAATTATCTTCCCCATCTAGCAGTGAAGGCTTTGGAAGAGTTGATTCCGTAGGAGTCGGTAAAGAAAAATCTGCCGAAGAATTAGATATAACAACAATAAAGATACCAAACAAAATTAAAGTAATTGTTGACACAAGAGAGCCTAAAGAACTTGTATCTATCTTAAAGTTGCATCCACAAATAGATGTTGAGGTTAAGCAGTTGGAGCTTGGAGACATTATTATAAATGATATACTAATAATTGAAAGAAAAAACTGCACTAGCCTTGAAAATGCTACAGATTTTGAGAATAGTATCATAGATAAAGAAAAGAGATTATTTACACAGTCTGAAAGATTAAAATTGCAAGATGATTACATACCTATCATACTTTTAGAAGGAAATTGTTATAACAATTCAAAGCGGATGCTAATTCAACAGGTGGATGGTGCAATCAGTTTTCTTGTTTCCATTCAAAAAATATCTGTCCTGATTACATACAACTTAAATCATACTGCATATTTGATTGCAAAATTAGGTACTCATCAGCAAGATGGGCTAGGGTATGAGCTTGGGTTGAGGTCAAAAAGCCCTGAGAAGTTGCTAGATAAAAAAGCTTTTGTGCTAGAGGGTATTACGGGCGTTAGTGCTAAAATTGCCAAAGAACTTTTAGAACACTTTGGTACGATACAAACTATATCAAATTCTACAGTAGATGATTTAATTAAAATTGACGGTATAGGAAAAATGAAAGCATCAAAAATTATTGAGGTATTGCAGTGAGCTAAGCTTGTTGTAGCAGACCTATAAAAACAATATGTTAAAAAGTATAAAGGGATTAACAACTATGATTTTAAATAAAGATGATTTTGGCAACGCATTCTTCTTGAAAGCTGTAAAAACGACAGGAAAAAAGATTCATCTTGTTAACACAAACCAAAAAGGAAAACCTATTGAAGATTCTACATTGTGCTGTCGTGGCTTAATGGAGATTGAAGATGAGGAAGAGGTTATAGAAGATATAGATAGGCTTGAGGCTATACTTCTTGAAAGTGATATTTGTAAACAATGTAAAAAAGATGTTAGAATTTTTGTCGAAGACCAGATAGTCAATAAGTTTGTTTGGCGTAAAAATTAGAGATTGGTAAGCTTCTTGTAGAAACTTACTTTTTACAGATTCTACATATTAATCTGTTGTGCGATATCGTTGTTGGCTTCAATTTCCTGCGTGTCATTTTTAAATATATCAGTCTTATCGTCTTCAATATGTTTTTTAATAAAGTCTGGAATATTCTCATCGCCTTCTCTATATCGAATAGCAACAGGAATCAGCTCTTTGTTAATCATTTGTGCTGATACTGCTCTATGATAGCCTTCTTGTTGAAAAAGGTCACTATCACTATCTCTTCCACCATACGCAAGCATCGGAACATCAACTTTAATCCCTGCTTCGTACACCTCTTTTAAGTTATCTAATTTGTCTTCATCAGCGCCATAGTTTTTGTGGTCTGGTTGCCTTTCTTCAACTGCTTTAATGTAATCCTGTGGAGGCATTGTAACGACAACAGCTTTTAATCCATCTTTTTCTTGCTCAAAATAAGCTTTGTTCTTTACTACCTCATCAAAACCAACTCTATCGTTAAACATTTGTTCGCCTGCAAGTGTTTTATATCTAAAATTGCTTTGTGGTCTATTACTGTTCATATCTTTAACTACACTACTATTTTCTTTATCTTGGATATCTTTCTTAATGTCTCCAAAAGTAATTTCGTCTTTAATTGTGTTTTTACCACTTTCATTTTGGGTAAGCGCTTCTACAGTTAGTATATCATCGTTTTCTGCTCTAACTACTCTCTCTTCAAGTAACCCGTGATTTGTATAGATGTCAATAGTGTTGTTTGCTTTCTCAATATTCTCTCTGAGCACATCATCTGCTAAAAGCTTGTCACAATGTCGCATCAAAAGAGCCTCTTTGAAAGTGTCGAGTAACAACCTTGAAGCATTTGTAAAATAAGGGAGTTCTTGGTTGTTTATATCAACCAATCTCTCGCTGTCTTTACCAACACGGAACGAAAAACTTTGTGGCGTGATATCCCCATTTACAGTACCAGCAAGATAATATTTTGTGTTGTTTTGCTCAATACCAACAATAAGCAAATCAGCTTCTTTGTTAAACTCTTGCACTATGTCTTTTATAATAAAATTGTCTGCGTTTATTTTGTCGGCAATATCTCCACTTCCCTTTCCTAACATTAAGGTATCCAATTTTTTAATTTTTACCGCTGTAGTACGTTCTGGAGAGTTGACACCATAAACACCATCAAATGTTTTTGAAGCAAGAAGTTCTTCTCTGTCAATTCCCAAATGGACTTTGCCATTGTTAAGACCAACGGAAATACCAATATTTTTGCTGACCTTTATTTCTTGGTTGTAGCGATTTTCTTCTACGCCTTGTTGAATAGAATCTTTAATCGCACCCATCACAGCATCAATTTGTAGATTTTCTATTCCAGCCTTATGATACTCCGATAGTAAATATTCCTTTATTTTATCTGTGTCAACGACAATATTCTCACTATTGACAGTAGAGGTCTCTAATTCACCCTGTATAGTAATATTTTCATTTCTTGATGGATATACTACATCAGTCATCTTTTCAAGCTCCTCGCCCTCTAAGTATGGCACTATGTTATATTTAAACTCTTCAATTGGCATATCTTTAAACAGCTCTTGAATCTCTTCTTTTGAAAATGTGTCATAAGATGGAGTTTCTGAGTGTTCAGAAGAGTAAGTGATTAAAAAACTTTGACTATTTTTTTCATTTTCAAATTCATCCAAAGTATTGGCAAGCTGTTCCATTATTGCTCTGTCGTTTGGGTAATAAGTTAATTCTTTTTCCAAATTGGCAATAGATGATTCCATAGATTTAATAACTTCTTTATCTGGTTGTATTAAGTCAATACTATTTATGTCTTGAATTCTTAGTTTATTTTCAGTAACATAGTCTGGTTTATCAATAGCTATTTCATTATTGTTTATACTGATTTTATCATCTTTAAAAATAGTTTCCATCTTTCCATCAACAAAAGCACGAAGCCTGCCATCCTCTTCTTGATATGCTTGTTTTTTATTGTCAGAGAGAAACGAAATAACCTCATTGCTATTTTTCCCGTCAAAAACAATAGAAGATATTTTTTTATTCTCTCCTAACAAAATAGCATCAATTGTTTCTTTGTCAATATGCCGAGTGAGTTCTCCTTCTTCGTTAAAAAGGTCGGCACTAATTATATTATCGAAATTATCAAGAGAAACAAAGAAGCGGTCATACCCGTGTTTGATTTTCTCATCATCTATATGTAGATAATCTTTAAGAAATCGGTATCCGCATTCTTCCCCACCAAAAGCATTATCTGTTGAAGAAAATATAGTATTTCCATTATTTATCAAATCATAGTCAAGAGTCTTATTGTTGTATTTTATTTTCATTTTTTAATTCCCTTGTAAATATATTTATCATTTCTACTTTTAATTATATCGGAATCGGTTTTATTTCTTTTTTAATAGTTGTTTCAAATGGGAACTACATTATAAAATGTTTATATAAAAAAATTGCTATAATAAAAAAAAGGATTAGTATGAGAATTGTTTTAAAACCAAAAAGAGCAAGAAAATATCAAAAAGATATTGAAAATAGGGTATTACAATCGAATAGAAACTCGCTTGTGGTATTGCCGACAGGTGGAGGAAAAACTTTTATAGCAAGTGAGATAGCAAAGAGGGCGGGCAGAGTTCTGTTCTTAGCTCCAAAAGTAAATTTACTTGAGCAAACACTTGAATCATTTGCACAACTCCAACCTCAAAAAATACATACTAATTCAAAGTACGATGAAAAGCAAAATATTTTCGTATCAACGCTTCAAACAATAAGTCGCAATCCATATATAATTGAAGAACTTAAAATAGACATGATTATTATTGATGAGGTTCATTTCGGGCATAGTGGTAAGATGCAAGAGGTTATTAAAGAAGTTCACAAAGGCATATTTGTAGGACTGAGTGCAACTCCTTATGATATTGAAGGGAGACTGCTTAAAGGCTATGAAAATATAATAGATGAATATGATATTGAATATATGGTTAACCACAAGTACCTCACTCCTGTTGAAATCATATCTCCATTGAGCATTAATTTAAAAGATATTCAAATTACGGCAGGTGACTATAACACAAAACAATTAGACTTTAAAATGTCAAATCCAAAAATGATTACGGCAGTTGTCGAAAACTCTTATTCTTATTTAACTAATATGAAGAAAACCTTAGTTTTTGCGGTTTCGATAATTCATGCCGAGAAGTTGGCAACTATGTATAAAAAGGTATTTAAACGAGATGGGATAAAGAAAAAAATTGCTGTTCTACACTCTGGCATTGATAAAAATAAGCGAGAACGTGTACTAAATAATTTCAAAAATAAAGACATTGATATCTTAGTGAGTGTCAACATGATAACAGAAGGGATGGATGCTCCACAAGTTGATAGTGAAGTAATAGCAAGACCTACTAAAAGCCAAAATCTTTACAAACAGATAGTAGGGCGAGGGATGCGACCTCATCCGTCAAAAAAAATATGCTTTGTTGTGGACTGCGGAAATGTTGTGGAAAATCTTGGTATGCCAATGAGTCCTGTTATTGAAAGAGAAAAATTAGAAAACAGGAAAAGAAAAAGAGAAAAGAAATTTTGTTCCTATTGTAAAAAGCCACGAAAAAGGGCTCTTCTGTGCGAGGACGGAACATTCTACAAGGCTTGTGCACACTGTGGAGGAGAAAAAGAAGAGTTTAGAGACGATTCTGTTCATCAGTGTGCATCGTGTGGCTATGCGCATACGCTTAAAACCCATGATAGGAGTTATAAATTTAGTGGGTTTGGAGTAGGGCTATCTTGCTCAAAGTGTAAAAAGATAACAGACTTGTCATTTTTCAAGCATGAGAACTATTTTGAAGACGATGAGGTAAAAAATGCTGTGGCAACCTATATTCTTTCAAATATGAATGTATTAAGTCAAGAGTGCTTTTTAAAAGCGGTAGAAAATGCTGTTAATAAAAAAAGACAAGGCTTTTTAAAAATGCTCTTTATCACAAGTGATGTTGGCGTGTCGTCTTTTTATAAGTTTGTTTTATCATCATCAAAGTCTTTAACAAATAGCTGTTTGCAAGATGTTACAATAAAAGAGGGTAGGGAGTATTTCGCTAAAGAAATTGCGTCTAAATATAAAAATTTAGACCATTATCGTGAATCAATTTTAATGGAATTAAAATACTATGAGAAGTATAAAATGCCTTTGGCTGGAAAAGATTATGTCGAGGTTACATCTTGGTATTTAGAAGAATACAAAAATGATTTATCTGATGCAAATTCAAGATTACAGATATATTAAAAAAAATATTATACTATTGAAAAAATATTTAAAAATGCTATAATACATCAGAACAAAACAAAAAAAGGTTTAAGAAATGAAAATTGCGACAAAAGCTATATTATCCACAGTATTGGTAACATTATTATTATCTGGCTGTTCAGATTCCCCAGAGAGTGTGACAAAAAATTATTTAGAAACTGCTCACAGTGGCGACTTTGATGGCTTAAAAGACATGGTAACTCAAGATAAATTTCATGATTTGAATCAAGGTTTGTACCAATGTATAAGTGCATCAGCATCATCATCCAATGGAAGCAAGGATTTAAAAAATGATATTCGGAGAGCAGTTCAAAAAGCAATGAACGAAGAAAGTGGAGAAGAACAATTTGCGGTAGCAATCAACGCAAAAAGTAGAGAAATTTCCAAAATCATTACAAATAACAAGTATCCAATCGTAGATAAATGTAAAAAACATGTATTGGGTGGGTTTATGAACTTCACTAAATTTAAAATTTTAAAGACAAAAACGGCAGAAGATGGTAAAACTGCAACTTCTTCGGTAAAATTGTTTTACAAAAATTATCCTACAGTATTGGATATGAGACTAAAGAAAGATGATGAACATGGTTGGCAAGTCTCATATACTAATTAACAAATCTGTGTCTTGGCTCTAAAAAACATAAAAATATGGTCTGTATGATATAAAATTCAAGCAGGAACAGAGGGTTATTAATGACATTAAAACAAATAGATGATAAAACAGACGAAGTAAAAAAAGCTATCTAGTCTATATAACAAGAGCAGTAACAAAAGACAGAAAAGCTTGATTTTTGAAGAAATTGAAAAAATAAAATCTGGATACGATGCGGAGAAAGAGAATGCGTATTATTTAGATGTTCGCCTTCGTGATAACAAGAATTTATCGACATAAGATTGGAATGTGATGGGATGGTTGCACAAATAGACCATATGATAATCACAAGATTCGGAATCGAATTGCTTGAAAGTAAAAGTTCAAAAGGTCAAATGACAATCAATAAAGATGGCTCAATTTCTCTTAAAAACAGGAATCGGGCTACAGTTACACTTCCTAACCCTCTTGAACAATCAGTAAGACATGCAAAAGTTATTAGAGCTTTTTAGATAAGATGGGCTTAATGCCAAAAAGAATAAGTTCTCTTGGTGGAATTAATATTGAAAGTAGGGTGCTGATAAATCCTAAAACGACTCTGACAAACGAAAAGCTTCCAGATTGTTTTTTTTAGAGCGGATAGCTTCATTACAGCCAGAAACAAAGAAATAGACAAAACGAGCCTATTAGCAACTATACCTCTTGCCTCTAAAGCATATTCTATTGGCACTGCACACAAGATAGCTAATGCCATTATAGGGGCGCATAAGCCTTTACATATAGATAAGTAAAATGCTTTCAAAATCAGAAGAGAAAAATACATTAGAAAACAATTTACTTCCAAAGTGGAAATATATAGGAGAGAGAAGATATTGGAGTATTGATAGTGTGGTAGATTTCTTAAAAAATATGCAATTATAACTATAAAATATTAGCAAAACACTAATCTGATAATTTTACATTATCCGATATAAATGGTATAATTATATAGAAACAAACACATTCTGTCAAAAAAAGGAGAAACGAACAATGCGAGGAATATTAGATGTATGTTATCATACAAACAAAGAGGTAAGCCGAAAAAAGCAAGTTTCTAAATCAATAAGCTCTTTTTCTACAAACCAAACAGATAAATCCTTTCATCTTGATTTTAGTCACGACAATAGAAAATTTACTTTGGATATTTACCACGATTGTTTTGGATTAACAGAAACTACAGATAGTAGTAACCCAAAAACACTTGCCTATGTTGAATTTGAAGATGAAGCTACGAACACAAGTGATATAACACAAAGGAATTAAAATGAAAAACACAATCTTCAATACGCCAATAAAAAAAAATTTAGGTCAAACGGACAACATACCAACAGAAGAGCCAATTGTAATTAAAATAATAGACAAAAAATATGGAAGAAAAAAAAATATTTTGGTTAAATGTAAAATAGAAAATACAAATATTGAATTTACTTTTAGTGTATGGCATAATAATGGATACATGCCGAGAAGTGGAGGTGTTTGCTTTAAGTCGAATGAGGTTTTAGGAAAAAAAATAGATGCAGTATTTAAACAAACTAAAAGTGGTCTTTTGGACATTGTAAGTGCAAAATATTCACAAAAGGAGAAATTGATTTTATGATAGTAAGAATTAAATCAGAAAAAAGAGGAAAAGAATTTGAACATTTTCTTTATAGCACAGCAAAACAACTAGATTATGATTTACCTAGAACGCTTATAGAAGAATATATAGATAAGTTGAGCAATCCGATAAAAAATAGAATTGCTGAAACGATTGATAGTTCCGTGGTCGCAAGAGGACAAAACTTTCAAACATTAATTTTTGCTTTCAAAGGAAAAGTCAATATTGAAATAATGAAAAGAGCATATTTTGCGTACAAGCTTGGATTAATGGCTGGATTTACAACAGACGAGTATTTATCCTTTGCTGTCGCATACACACACTCAGAGAACCATTATATACTAGCTGGATTTTCCAAAGAGCATTTACCTTCTGGAAAGACTATAAATATATATTATCATGGAGCTGATTTAAGACGGGTGAGTATATTACAGAGATATATTTGCAAAAAATTAAACCTAGAATATCAAGAGCACAATAAAGAGGAAGATATTTGTATTATGTCAAAAATGTTATTTGACTCTATAGAATATAGAAATACTGTCTTAAAAAAAAGATGGAGAAATACAATAAAAAAAATAAATTTTAACAATAAACTCATTGAAGGTGATTATGGATATATACAAACACCAACAACACGAGACACAATAAAAGCAATAGGACATATTTTAGAGAGCGAGGATTACAATATAGACTATAAGTATATTGTTTAAAAAAATAATGTAAAAGAAATATTACTTTAGACAAAGGAAATATCATTTTGTGAATTATTTCAGTATGAAGCAAAAAAAGTAGATACAATATTAAAGTGTTAAAAATATAAAAGGAATAAATGATGTTAAATAAATATAAAATAATAGGAATGAGTGTATTTGAAAAGCTCATACTTAGTGTACCAGAGTTTGAAGCAAACAGACCAGCAATAAGTGAGTTTATAGAGAGATTAGCTATACAGCATATAATAAAATGTGAAAAGTGTGGTTTTACCACAGCTATCGAAAAAGTTTATATTGAGGAAGTATCAAAATATTACAGTATAGTAACGGGGATACCAATAAAAGATTTTAGAGAAAAACTATTGGTTTTAATACCTAATCACAAATTAGAAAACAAAAAAATTGAAGAGAACAAGGTTATCATCTACCCTACTTTCGCCCACAATAAAAAAGAATATGGAGCTATAGAACACATCCCAACAATGACCGCAGTTGTGCTAGACAGCACAAATTTTACATACCTACAAGGGGATAACTATAGAGGTATAGATTCCTTTGAAAAAATTACAGACAACATAAATGATATATATGACTTTGTAACAAGCTATTATATGAAAAAACTAAACATCGAAGAAAGATTAGAAGGTGTTGTGCGTGCTGTTGTCTCCAGCTCTCTAATGGATGACGGTTGCGAAAACACGGTATATGAAGACAATATTAAACAAACATTAAAGGCATAAATTATGAGCACATCTTACATAAAAGAGACTTACAGTGTTGAGATTATTGGTAACACGGCATACGTCACACAGCTAAAAGATAGCTCAGACAGTCATGGTTTAGCAAAAGGAACTGACTTTATAGGCAATAAAGAAGAATGTAAATCTTTTATCGACAATTCTAAAAATGTTACTGAGATATATGGATTTTAAAAATAAAAAAAGGATTGAATTTTGAACTTTATAGAACTAGGGACACACAGGATAGAAGTAAGTGCATCTCATGGAAAAAGATATGTTAGACACTCTGATGTCAAGGAATTGTTGCAACTAAACGATGATGAGATAAGTGATGGTTTTGTAGATGCAGGATTTGTCACAGATAGATTATTTAGAAAAGTATATATGGATAACAATGCAACACCAGAGCAAGAGATTGTCTTAGGAGGTTTTATAATCGTAGGTATATATGCACTTATTGATGAGGTGTGTGAAGTTGACTTAAAAGGGGTGTCTTATGCGGAAGAGTTTACAAAAATGACTGAGATAAAAACATTAGAAGAATAACAAGATGATATAAAAAAATGTTACTAGAGATAGATACGATAGATTTTCCTATTTTTAGAAACACAAGAAAACAATACATTAGGAAGATTTACTGCACATAATAGTTAAGAATTATCAAACATACTTGCGAATATTTTTGCTGTCGATGGAACATTAATTAAAAGTGTTTATCTACGATGAGATATCTGTAAGATGAGTATCGTGGTATTTAATCTACTTTACATTCCTCTTTCAATACTCCTTTTATTGCACCGCGTATAAAAAAAATTATAGTATAATTGTGGAGTTAAGATAATATAAAATATTAAATATAATATTATCACCACTTTAATAATTATTTAGAATAGTAGTTTCGTACACAATTAAAATTATCACACTGCGAAAGCGGTTTAGTATTTAAAAAAGAATATTTACATTTTCATAAGGGAGTAAAATGATAGGTAAAGTTACAAAAATTTTCAAAGACAAAAGATATGGATTTATCCAAAATACAACAAATGATGAATACTCTTTTAAGTTTGGCGATTTCAGATTTGAAAAAGATATTTTAAATTTAGAAAGATACGATGAAGTGCGATTTTACGAAGACAAAAACTATAATAGCAAAAATAGAAGCGCCCTTTCCATCTACAAAATCATAAGAGTAAAAGATATTTCAACTAAATACAACATTGACGAAGAAGATATAATTGAAGAAGCAAGAAGACAAGGTGAAACATCTGTAAAAAACAGATATAGCTATATGGGCACTCTTGAAGCCGAGCAAATTATAAATACTATTAAGGGAAAATCTGTAAACAAAAAGACAATAGCCTGTAATCTTCCAAGACCAAAGAATAATTTTTTTCATTCAAGACAGATATCAAAAACAACACCTGTAAGGTCTAATAGTTTTTCAATAGTCGATTATATAAAAGAAAAATACTTAATATTTGTTGATACGAGTAGTTTAATGCAATATAACATGCTAAATGCACTTAATAATGAAGTCATACCATACTTGAAAAAATATGACCAAAAGCTATATGTTGTTGACTCTGTTGAGCATGAAATAAACAAATTACTAAAAACAAAAGGAAATGAAAACCCCTCTTCTTATAAACAAGCAAAGTCAGCTCGTTTTATTCTAAATGTACTCTCTAAGGATGATTTGTATGTCATTCCTGAAACAAACGCCTCTAATCGAAAATTTGCGGATGAGGAACTTATATCCTGCTTTACTAACTATAGAACAAAATATAATCTTTGTTTAATTACAAACGATAATTCTCAGAGAAAAGATGGAAACCTCGCAGGAAGTATTCTTCGCCTAAAACATGAACAACCAATACGAGGAATAAAAGACATAAAGGTTTTTTCAGTAAGCAGAGATGATGGTGATTTTAGATTTATAGAGTTTAAAGATGAAACTATCTATAACAGCTTTTACATAACCAACAAGCCCCCAAAACGAGTCTCACTATAAAAAAGTGGTGCTCGCCTTCTTTTACTTATTCGGATATGCATATTTTAATAATATTTTAAAAATATCAATATCTTCTTGACATATTTACATAAATCGCTATATAATACGATATACAAGATTATATAAGGAATATTTTGATACATTTTAACAATATAACGGGTAAAAATAAAGGAAAACTACAAATTACAAAACTTGCAAAATACCTTAATAAATCTGAATCAGCTCTTAGGGCTACTAAAAGAAGAGATAGTAGATATTTGGATATTCTTCAGCTTGGCTCATTATGTCATGCAAATTCCATTTCAGAAAAAGACCTTAAAAATATTGTTTCTTCTAACGACAATGGAGGTTGTGCATTTATTAGCAATACACAGGAATTTTCATTAGGGTATGCCCACGATTTAATACTCCACAACTTAGGGTGGTGTTTATGCAATACGTCAAGAAAAGATTTTATAAAGCATATTGAAAAAGTTGAAGAAGATTTCTTTAGTGTGATGGTTGAAAACTATGTCAATAAAGTTAGATTGCAGGGTATCATTAAACACGCATATTCAAATAGAGATAATTTTCAATGTACTGCTATACCTATTCTCAAAGATAATTTAAAAATAGAGCCGTGTCTTATTGGTTTCGTTTCTCTGATGATTCAATCTGTGAATAATATCTCCTCTTTTGGTAAAGTAGAAAAAGAATCTAAGATATTCAATTGGATGAATCGAAAAACAATATTAAATATAGAAGAGTTTTATATGGCATATTTTAGAATATGCAACAATAACTATACTTACACAAAAGTATTAAACAATTTTCAAAAAGCAAAAAAGTAAAAAAGGATTAAAAATGGCAAATTCAAAAGCTGTTGAGCTTAGTGTAGAGTTTTTAAAAAACTACTCTAAAGATAGGCTTGTAATGGATGATTTTTTAGAAGATAAAATTTGTGGAGATTATACAGAGAATGAAGTAAGGAAGCACAAGGTCTCATTGCAGGAGAGGTATGAAATCGGTATTGAATTAAAAAACATTATTCCTCAAGAAATAGAAAATATTTCTGAAAGAATAGCTTTTTGCTTGAAAAATATAGATGGACTTGATTTGGAACTTTCGCAATTATTACTCTCCCCTACTCCTAAAAATTTTTTTATAAAAATGGAGGATATGGATATGCAACTTTTTGAACTTTCTCACAATGTTGTCGTTGAACTCAAGGGAATTGGTAGATTTGTTGAACTATTGCAAAACTTAAATATTGTTCCACCTTTAGGAGTTAATCACGAAGATGTTCCAAAAAAAAGTATTTAGATATAAGAAGCTTCTCTCTCAAAAGAAAATGTGTTGTGTTGATACAAAAGATGATATAGAGGCGTTAAAACTTGCTATTAAACACAGAAATAAAAAATTTAATATAAAAACAATAGTATTTCAAAAGGTGTTTAAGTAATATGAGAAAAAATATTTTTAACGACAAGGTAATGATTTCCATTTTATTCGGCATAATTATTTTTGCAGGGCTAATGTCTATAGGTATTGTCGCTGGTGACTCAAAAATACATAAAAAAATTAAACATCAAAATAAGATGTATAGAGAAAAATGCCTAGATGGTCTTGTGATTGTCAATGGTAATTTTTACAAAAGAACAAAGGAGGATAAACTTGTTCCCTGCTTAAAAAAAAGATAAGCAAACGAATAATTTAACATTATTCAAAAATCTATTATCGAGATAATATTAACAAAAAAAGGATTAAAAAAATGCGAAATAAAATCAAAGAGATATTTGAGCTACAAAACAAGTTGAATATGAACACAAATGGTAAAAATTGGATTAATGGTATCACTAAAGAGAATAGAAAAATTTTATGGAAAAGATGTATTTATATGGAAGCTTGTGAAGCTATTGATAGTTTCCCTGCGTGGAAACATTGGAAAGACATTTACATTGAACCAGATTTTGATAATCTCTTTGTTGAGGTAGTTGACGTTTTTCATTTTCTTGCTTCGGATGTGATAGAATCCAAAAGAAGCGTTGAAGATGCAATCAATAAATTCATGTTCGCTTATGAAGATAAACCAAAAAGAGATGGTGTTGCAAGCAATGAAGAGATTATATTGCTTCTTGAAGAGCTTGCCAAAAGTGCCATTAATGGGAAAACTCCAATCTATGAATTTTTAGATGTTGTAGAGGCAATTCCAAATTTCGACTTCAATGATGTTTACCTACTTTATATTGGCAAAAATTGCCTCAATCAGTTCAGACAGGACAATGGTTATAAAGATGGTACATATAAGAAGCTGTGGAGTGGAAGAAAAGAAGATAATGTATTCATGCAACGCTATACGGCAGAGAATCCAAATACCACATATCAAGAGCTATATGATTATTTAAAACTTGAGTATAAAAAAGCGTAAGAGGCGTAGATAATGGCTGTGTTTACTGATGATGAGGACAAGGGAGAACTATCTAGTGGTGGCTTTGATGATGATATAAGAGGTTGGATAAATCTGTTTATAGAGCAGAAAAGTGCCGATAGGGTATCTAAAAAAACAAAAAAAAGTTATGAGGATGCACTAGAGAGCTTTCATATGTTTGTAGAGAAGCATGCTAAAGACAATACTATGCACAACATAGGTGCAAGGTTTGTTAATAGGTTTTTAATAGATTATCAAAGTCATTTGGCTCAATTAAAACTCAATCAAGAAAAATCCAAAATAACTGATGAAATCAAACTTAAAAATTACAGAAGAGTGATTAAGCAATCAAGCAAAAAGCATCTTGGAAAAAATGATGCTTTATTTGAAATTTTACCAGAGTTTGAGAATTCACTGTCTCATAGACTGACAGTATTAAAAATGTTTTTAAAATTCATCAGCGAAAGTAATTCTGATGATGTTGACTATGTACAATACTTCCATAAATTCACAACCATCAAAAAGACGGAAAAATACACACCTTATCTCACTACAGACGAATATGATTCTCTTGTTGATTTTATACAGGAGTGGCACAAAACGTATGATAAAGGAACCGAGGAGGAAGCTGTCAGAAATGCACTCCTGATTCTTTTATATCTCCTAACAGGAGCAAGAAGTGAAGAGGTTGTAGATATAAAACTCAAAGATATTTCATATCATAAAGAGTACGGAAAAAAATCGTATTATGTTGTTCGTATTATGCACGGGAAGGGAGGGAAAATTCGTGAGGTCGCAGTAGAGGCAGAACATATTGAATTCCACATCAACTACTTAAAAAATAGATTGCCTAGCAACGACTATTATATTTCTTCAATTTATGATAAAGACGGTAATGTTATCAATAAACCATATCATCCAGATAGTATTAGAAAATTTGCAAATTTTGTCATGAAAAAAAAAGAGATAGACAAAACAGGCTTACACACATTTCGTAGGGGGTTCGCAACTCGGAAAGTTATCTCAGAAAAGATGGATATAGCAAAAGCCAGCAAAATCTTAGGAAACTCAATAAATGTCCTAGAGCGTTATTACCTAAAACATACCGCTGTAATGGATATTGACTAATAATACACGTCTAATGGGATAATCCCCCCTCCCCTAATCCACAGTCCTTATGCTCTTTCCACCTTCCATTTTTCTCTCTACACCCTTTTGTAAGCTTTTTACAACTATATCTTAATGGTGATATGCCTTTTACTGTTAAAAACTTGCTAGTTTTTCTGGCACTATCTAATGTTTGCGCTGACATTGTAATTAAAGATTAAGAAAGGATTATAATTGCTGGATTGCACAAAAAACCAAAGAAAAGGTTGAGAATTCTAAGGATTTTTGTAATCTCATAAAGGAAGAACATAATCACAAAAAAGTTAGAGTAGCCTTTCTAACATCTTTGCTAAGTTGTTTAAAATTGTCGATACAAGGAAGTAAAGTTTTATGAAAAATAGAACTTATATTTAAAGGGACATGCAAGATAACCAGAACGAATATCTTCACTTTCCTTGTCAACAGTAAAAGTATAGCCTCTGTTTGCTTAAATATAACTTTATAACTATACAACTTTTAAAGTTTATATCTTTATACTTTAATGATAGATTATTTTATACTTTTGTTATTGCTCCCACTACTTTTCCAATTATTTCTATTTCACTGAGTTTGGTTTTGTGACTATACTTTTTTAACACATCATTGTCGCAGATAATATCAACCTCACCGTTTGGTTGAAGAATGAGTCTTCTAATAAATACTTCGTTACTATCTCCTAATTCATTGCTTTTAATCACATATATTCCTGCATCTAATAGCTCAGTATTTTTTTTATCAACAAAAACAATGGCTTTGTCTTTTATTGTCGGAGACATGTCTGTTCCGCTTATACTTATTGTAACAATGTCTCCTAGCTTCTCTGTCTCTATCCCTATAGCTAATCGTGTCTCTTCATCTATGACAATATTTATGTTTTCTTTGTGATTTTCTTTGGCTTGCGTAGCTTCTGGACTGTACTTATTAAACAATTCCTCTGGAATCGTATCACTTCTTTTTAACTCTCTGTATTTTGTGATATTTATCCCAAACTTTTTAGCAACACATCTTTCTTTCTCTCTTGATGAGAGTGAATTAAGTACACTTGTCTCAAGCTCTAATATTTTTGACACTTTTGCCATTTTTTTATTTAACTCCTCGATTGATTGCATCGATATAATCCTTTTATTGTTTTTTTGCTAGGAAAGTATAACGCCTAGAAAAAAATAAAACTAAAAATATTGCAAAATGACAAGTAAATAGAAATTCTTTATGGGATTAGTGTACGAGGCGATAACCAGAAAATTTAACAGTAAAAAAAGCAAAAAAAGGATTAGTGTTAAAAAACGACAAAAGCCGTATTGTGACATTCTAGGAGATTAAGAAATCACTATCATGTCTTTTCTGGTTATCTTAATGTGAATTATATCATCTTTTTTTCTCTCTTAACTTAAACGAGATATTTACTTATTGTTGGCAAAGCTTATTAAGAGATATTGGTAAATGTTTTTCTTGTTTTGGTACACAGAGGAAGAACCCTTGAAATAAATCAACCCCCAACTCTCGTAACTCTTCAAGTGTTTCAATATCTTCTATGTGCTCGGCAACAATTTTTATATTCAACTCTTTACAGAGACGAATTGTGTTCCTGATTATAAAAAATATTTTCTTCTCTTTTATACGTTTTATAAAGTGTCCATCTATTTTAAGAAATGAAAAATCAACATGAGAGAGAGCAAACAAGTTTGAGTTTTCTATACCAAAATCATCAAGAGACAACTCTATTCCCATTTGTGTTATCTCTTTACATATATCTTGCACTTTTTGAGGCTTTGTAATTTTAGAGGTTTCTATAATTTCAATTACCAATTGCTCATTTACTTCTTTGGTATTTTTTTTGAGGAGATTTAAAAGATTTCCTATATATTCCGATTCAATATCATAATAGGATAAATTCATTGCTATCTTTGTTTTGTTATCAAGATTTGAAAGTGCTTTTATTACTTCGGTAGTAACAAATAATAGTAGTGCGAGTCGGTCTTCGTCCGTGGAGATTGACTCAAGAAGGTGCTGTGGAGAATCAAACCCTCCTTGATTATTGTGAAGCCTTAGAAGAGCTTCGTATTTGAATATTTCTAGGTTATCGCCTCTAACTATTGGCTGATATTTCATCGTTAGCTTATTTTCTGATATAGCCTTGTGAAACATCCCTTTGTCTAGTTGTCTATGACTTTTCAATCTAATCCTTTTTTGCATTCATATTGTAACCCTATCTTCTTTATAAAATTCTAATAAGTTGTTTCAATTTAATGCTATTTTTTTGCTTTTGCATACTATAGATAGTTTACAACAAACATCCTAAGTAAAGCTTTAAAAAAGTACCCAAAATATATATCATTATATTATATAATATATACAACTTGTCAATGTTCCACTTAACCCCACCACTAGACCGCACCATAACCTTATTTGACATTTTGCGCTTTCTCACTCTTCTCATCGCTCGTCCATGCGTTGCCTTTTTCCCCCACTCCCCCTTTTTTTTCTTTTTTTTCTTTTTGTTTCACAGAATAATGTAAGACTTCGTGAAAGTCGGAAGTGCGCC
>JALUBM010000127.1:0-3202 GCA_027044845.1 Sulfurimonas sp. | reverse complement strand
GAGATTCTAATGTCAGAAGAGCGAGAACGTGTGAGAGAAAAAGTGTCAGTCCAAAAGATGCCTCAATGTTCTTTGTGACTTGAGCTGGTGCAAAAAAAGAAGCGAAAAGAGTCACGAAAGGACAAAAAGGCTTTGGTGCGAAAATGGATGAGGTCTGTTTTGGTTTTGTGGAAGAAATGCTGTTTGGCGTGGGGTGTCTGGAGTGATAGATGGTACATTGACAAGTTGTATATATTATTATATAATGCTTTTATTCAATTTGAGGAGCAAAAAATATGTTTGATTTAAACATCGTTAAGGATAAGTGTGTTTTAAAGGTCGGTGAATATTATGACCTCATCGAAACTCGCATAAGTTATGTGACTGAAGGAGGTTGTGAGATTTTGCCAAAAGAAGCCATTGACAAAAAATTTCGAGAAATAAATATTGAAAAAGAATTTAAGTCGAGAGCCAATGGCATTGCAAAGTATATACTCAATAGTGAAAAGAGCGTAGAAAAACTCAATAATGCAAAGCTTCTCATCGATATGTTATTAGAACAGAAGCGTAAGGTATCCGAGAAAGAAAGAATACTTGAAAAAAATATTTCGGACATTTTTGGGGCATATCATGTATTATCTACTGTCTATAATAATCCTTTTTACCTAAAGAAGATTAGTGTGTATGACAAAGAGAAGGATGAGAGCTTCACTGTCATTTCGGATGAAGGTTTCAGAGAGGAGAGCTGTTATATAGTCAAATACTATTTTGATGACGCATTCATGTGTTTTAATGAGAGTGATGATTGTCTTCTAAAGGCAAATAATAAGCTTAGAATAGAATCTATTGAGGATGAAGATGCAATAGAAGATGCAAAAGAGAAAATCAAAAATGCACACGAAGAAGTTGGAATAGACTTTATGGCAGATATTCCGAGCCCTATAATATGACCTTTAAAACGCACATCGTCTCATCGTTGGTCGTAGGGCTTGCTACGGCTAAATATTTTGGCAACTATATTGGTTTACATATCCACTCTGATTTGGAGTTTTCTATTTATCTCTTTGCTGTGGCTTTTGGCGCACTCTTTCCAGATATTGATGAGCCCAACTCTTATATAGGAAGAAAGTTTGGTATTTTTTCTCAAATTTTTAGTATCTTCTTTAAGCACAGAGGGATTACCCATACAGCTATTATCATACTATTTTATTTTGGCGTGCTTTCTCTTTTTGTTTTGGCTCACTATAGTAATCCTTTATATAAAATAGCAGGTATCGGTTTTATTATTGGCAATATTGGGCATATACTTGGCGATAGTTCTACAAAGAGCGGTGTGCCTCTACTCTACCCTCTTTATAGTAAAAATTTAGGCATATTACCTAAACAGTTTCGTTATACTACAGGCGGAGTAATTGAATATCTTTTTGTGCTTCCAGCGTTTTCGTTGATTTTGGCATATCAGCTTTTTGGAATTTTAAAATAAACTTGGAGATGCAATGTACCTAGAATTGAGTAAATGCACAAAACTAAAAAACTAAAAAACTAAAAAACTAAAAAACAGGAGAATAAATAAAATGAACAACCAAACTATAATAGACAGGACTTACAAAAACAGCGCAATTAATCACTTCTTTTTTTCTAAGGACGAAGATTTTTTTAAAACTTTCTGGAAGCATAAAGAGAGTAAAGATAAGTCAGAATTTTTTGATATAAAAACATTACACATGCGAGAAATTATTATTAAAGATAGATTTCAAAATGCAAGTGATGTAATTGATGAAATAATTAAAAATATTTGGACTCCAATCGATGCAGAAAATATCAACAAAGGCATTTTAGAGATTGCTAATATTTTTGGGGAGAGATGTGTAAAAACTGATTATCTATATGTAAAGAACGCAAATAAAATTTTTACATTTGAGGAAGAAGAGAAGAATAAAACACTCTCTTATTTGCAAACAATAGCCTCTTTATCTGGCATTAGATTTTTATTTATTGGTGATGTCTCTTTATACAAAAATCTGAAAAAACACAAAAATTTCTTTTCTCCTTTTTCTTTTCATGGACTTGGAGGAAGTGAGATTAAGAAATATACTAAAAATCACAATGACAAAAAAATATGTAAAAATTCAACCACTTTGCTTGGAGGTGTTAGCGCAGTTGTTAAAACCAAAAAAATAAAATCACTCCATGATACTGTTATTGAGGTTTTGCCTGTAGATAATACACTTGGACAATATGTATCTCTTGATAAAGAAAAAGGCATCTTATTCTGGAATATAGAAGAACTTTTATTTGTGAAGCAATTTTCCTCTGATGAGCTTAAAGAGTCAATGAAGACATTAAAAGAGAGAGACAGAGAGATTTATGTTGTTTGTGATGATAATAGACGAATTCGTATTTCAGCAGGTTGGAAAAAAGATGATAATTGTCACTTTGAAGATTTTGGAAACTTTCTTGAAAATGATATACTTGGTGGCATTACAATCAACAACGAAAATAGTTTTGCAGATAACATTGGTAGGATTTTTTCAATTACTATTTTAGAAGGTGACACATCGTCAAGATACCAAAACTTTCGTAATGAGATTTCACCTCTAATTTGTATTGAAACGCCAAAGAGTGATACACTATATCAATTTGTCACTCTCTATAAAATCAAAGATACTAATGCTATCTATCTTGATACAGAAAGCATACTCAAACATGATTTAGGAACAGAAGGTACAAAGCTTGATGAAATTGAAGAAAGAATACTGAGCGACATTAAAAACAAAGTTTTTGCCATATCAAAAGACAATGAAATGATTATGGAGAACACAGGTAATGGATTTGTTAGTAGAACCACAATTGATAAACTTCATATTATTACTCCATCCGAGAAATCGGAAGAGTATATAGAGCAGTTTACAAACTTGAAAGAATCGTATGGCGGATATGAAAAAACACGACATTTAGAGACAATATTTCGTGATGATATACGCTTTGTTGTTGCAGACAATACATCAATGGATGATTTAAAAACTATGGATGGGTATGAGATGATTCCTTTTGGATATTTTGTGTCAGCTAAAGAAGTTGAGATGAAGGATATTATAAAAACTCATACTAAAATGACAATTTCAAAAGATTAATATAAAAAATTGTTGCAATGTTTAGTTCTATCACGAAAAAGCATTAAAAAACTATACAATCTTAATAATATTGACAAGTTGTTAATATT
>JALUBM010000126.1 GCA_027044845.1 Sulfurimonas sp. | reverse complement strand
ATCTTACTCATCTTTGTCGATTTAAGCTCTTTCAAAATTTTCTGATTCTTTTCCAACATTTTTTTTATGGAATCTTTCTTTTGTTTTATTTGTTTTAATTTTGCATTGACATCTTCTTCTTGAAGAGAAAGTTTAGCCTCTTTTTGTTTTAGTAATTCATCTGTTGCTGTTTTGAGTGAGCTTAATGATTGTTTTTGCTCATCTATGCGTTCAAGTTCCACCAATAATTCGTTTTTTCTCTCTTTAAATATCTGTGTACATTCAAAAAGTTTATCACTATTTTGCATAGAAAAAAGTGACGAAGTTAATAATGCAATGAGTATTATATATTTCAAAAAGCTTCCTTGTTTTTATTGGTATAAGTCATAAGTGCTATTTCATCCAAATCTTTTGCCTCTTTAATTTTTATCTCTTTAAGTATTTTTTGTATCTCTTCATACTCCAAATATTTATATTTTTCATACTCTATCATGTCAATTTTAAGCTGTTCTTTCGCTTCTTGAATTTCTTTTTGCGTATATTGTAACCGCTCTTGATTATAATGTATAACTGTTCTTTGTGCATCAAAAAGTGCTCTATTTGCCAAAAAATCTGTAATTTTACCTTGAGAGGGATGTTTTATTTCTTGTAAATATGCTAAAGAATTTTCTAAAGCTTTTTTTGCATGATTTGCATTTGCATTTGCTTGCTGAAGAAGACGCTCACTCTTTTGTACAATATTTTTTTTGACATGTACTAGAGAAGTATAACGCGTTTTCAAAGGTTCTCCTTCATCTTATTCCACTAAAGTATTATCGTATCATTTCTTTCTGGTGATGTAGATATTATACCGACTTTTGTTTTACTTATTTTTTCAATGAGTTTTACATAGTCTTGAGCAGAGGCAGGTAATTCATCAAATGTCCTTGCCCCTACTGAGTTATCCCAACCTTTAAATGTTTTATAAATCGGTTTTACATTTTGTAAATCAACTGGTACATAATCTATTTTTTTACCTTTATACTCATACGCAACACAGACCTTTACCTCAGCAAAACCATCAAGTACATCAAGTTTCATAAGTGCTAGTTCATCGCAACCATTTAAACGTGATGCATAACATGTAGCCACGGCATCAAACCAACCACACCGTCTTGCACGACCTGTTGTCGTTCCAAATTCATGCCCCTGCTCACCCAAACGCTTTCCGTCTTCTCCCATATCCTCTGATGGAAACGGTCCATTTCCGACGCGTGTACAATATGCTTTTACAATTCCTGTTACTTTTCCAATGTCTTTTGGGTTTATTCCAAGCCCTGTACATGCACCTGCACTCACAGTAGAACTTGAAGTTACATACGGATAAGTTCCATGGTCAATATCAAGCATAGTTCCCTGCGCACCCTCTAAAAGGACACGTTTATTCTCATCATCAAGTGCACGCCATACCATCTGTGTTGTATCAGTAATAAAAGGCGAAAGTTTCTCTTTATAGCCCTCAAGTTCAGCCAAAAGTTCTTCCCTTTTAGGTGCATACAAATCCATAACATCAAAAATAGGCTTATTCTGTTCAAAATAATCTAAAATAGTTTGACATAGTTTTTCAGGGTTTAAAAGCTCTCCAACACGATGTCCGATACGATTAATTTTATCAGAATACGCAGGTCCAATTCCTTTTCCTGTCGTACCAATAGCTTTATCGCCTTTAAGACGCTCTTTTGCTTGATCAATCTGGGCATGATATGAAAGGTTTAGATGTGCTTTGTCTGAAATAAAGAGACGACCTTCAAGCCCTTCAAACTGTTCCATCTCTTTTATAATTGAAGAAGGAGAAAGCACAACACCATTTCCTACTACATTTATAGCTTTAGGATTTAAAACTCCTGAAGGAATAAGATGTAGAGCATATTTGATACCATTTACCCAAATCGTATGTCCAGCATTATGCCCTCCTTGAGAACGGCACACCATATCATATTCAAGTGCAAGTTTATCTACTATTTTTCCTTTCCCTTCATCACCCCACTGGATTCCAACAACTACATCTGCTTTATTTGTATACATCTTTTATTTTTCCCTCTTTTTCTATTGCTCTAGTGCTTCACACAAAGTATCAGTATAAATTGCAAATCCTACAGATGTTAAATTAGCATTTTTATATCGTCCTCCGCGTGCATATACTTCATTTTCGACTATACAGCGAAAAAATAGCTCATCATAATACAACATTTTTGCATAATACATTGGTGCCAAAACAGCATTTTCACATCCTGTTTCCATACATAAATCTTTCATCTTTTGTAGTTCTTGCTTAATAACATCAGGTACTTTATCAATGACATCATCAATTTGATTTACGTACTGTAAGTAAACAAGTTCACTCAGCCATTCTATTCTTAAGTTTATAAACTTGTCTATATTAATATGCCTAAAATCATCAATACTCAACTCATCGAACATTTCAACTAAAAGCTCAGGTATTTTAATGTTTGAAATCTGCATCAAAGGCGTTACATGTAACTGTTCAAAAATCTCTATAGCAAGACTTGCCACGCAAGAGAGTTTTTTCTCTCCCATAAATTCAACACCGACTTGATATTGTTCATTAGTCGGATAAGTAAAAGCAGGTTGCATGTAAAACCATTTTTTTTGCTTTGTATTGCTTCCAAGTCTTTTTTCTATAATGCGTACAACATCTATAGTCGAGTCTGCACGCAAAGATAAAGCATTGTTTTTATCATCATTAATACGAATTAATTCTCTCTCATCAGCTATACTTTTATGCTGATGATATGAAAATATTGGTGTTACAATCTCCTCATACCCATTTGCATCTAAAATATCACTTGCACTCTTCTCTATATGACGTTTTATCTTTGCAGATTTCCCAAAATAGAGTTTTGAACCGTTAGGTATCTCATGTTCTAGTATCATTTATTATATCTCTTTTTTCGTTAATGCCGTTTTAAAATAGACTTCGTTATATACTTTTGAAGCAATTCCCGCATATTCTAAACGTCCTAAACGATGCAATATCAATTCTATGGCATTCACAACCCAAACAGATTCATACGTCTCAATCAATCCCATTTGATTTATACGAAATATTTTGCCTTTAAGATGATCTTGTCCTCCAGCTACATTTACGCCATATTCTTCTTTTAAAGCTGAACGAATTTTTGATGCATCTTTATCATCAATAGTTGTCATGCTTAAAGCAGGAACTTTGGGATAACTATACAGACCAATTGCCTCTAATGCTGCTCGCGTAGCTTTAGCACGTCTTGCAGTGTTACAATAAAGCACACCAAAACCACCCTGTTTTTCAATAGTTTCTAAAACTTCTAAAAGACCAATAATCAACGTTGTTGCAGCGGTATAAGCTGTCGTATTTTGACGCTGTTTTTTAATCTCAGTAGCAAGATTAAAGTAATATCCCTCTCCCTCACCTATTTTTTCTATTGCGGTGTTTGAGAGTCCTATAATAGCAAGACCTGGAGGAAGCATTAGTGCCTTTTGGCTTCCTGCTAAAATAGCATCAATATTTGTCACATCTATTCGCTCAACACCAACAGCCGTAATTCCATCAGCAATAATCATAATATTTGGATTAATTTTCTTTACAGCTTCGGCAATCTCTTCAACAGGATGACGAAGTCCACCTGCACTCTCAGAAATTTGAACAGCAATAGCATCAATATCATTGTTAGCTTTTACAGCTGCAACAATATCTTCAACACTTACAGGGGTATCCCATTCATTCTTTATCTCAACATTTTTCAATCCATGTGCTTTTGCAATTTTTCCAAAACGCTCACCGAATTTTCCTGAATTGATATTCAAAAGTGTATTTTTACATAAATTTACAACAGCCGCTTCCATAGCTCCTGTTCCACTTGATGCAATCATTATAACTTCATCAGTATTAAATAACTTAAACAGATGTTTACGTGCCTTTTTGAAAATTGCTTCAAATTCAGGAGTACGATGATGCATTGTCTCATCACTCATAGCATTACGGACATTTTGAGGAACGGGAGTAGGACCAGGTGTAAAAAGTAACATATATAATTTCCTATAAATTTTAGGTTGTTTAAAAATAAAACCCCGTATTATATCAAAATAAGTTTAAATTTTAAAAAAAGGTTTTTCATGACACTCTTTGACTCTGTTATTTTAGGTATTATTGAAGGTTTTACCGAATTTCTACCGATTTCTTCTACTGGTCACCTGATAGTGGCAAGCCAGTTTTTGGGCATAAATCAAACAAGTGTCACAAAAGCTTATGAAGTCATTATTCAATTTGCCGCTATTTTAGCCGTTATATTTAACTATAAAGAGAAATTTACACTTAAACATATTAATTTATGGACAAAAGTTTTACTTGCTTTTTTACCTATTGGCATTGTCGGCTTTCTCTTCTCTCATCAAATTAAAGAGCTTTTTAGTATAAACATCGTTGCCATGATGTTTATTATAGGTGGTATCATATTTTTACTCGTAGAAAAACTTTATATCCCCAAAGAAAAAAAACTGACAGAAGATGTTGAAAATGTGACATTCAAACAATCACTTTGGATTGGTATCGCACAAGTTTTTGCTCTTATTCCTGGAACTTCACGTGCGGGATCAACCATCATAGGAGCTTTATTAGTAGGGTTGGACAGAAAAGCTAGTGCAGAATTTAGCTTTTTACTTGCTTTTCCTGTTATGGGTGCCGTCAGCGGATTTGATTTGCTTAAACATTATCATGAATTTTCTTCTGCAAATATTGAAGCTTTAGTAGTTGGATTTTTCATAGCCTTTGTTGTTGCTTATTTGACAATCAAACTCTTTTTAAAGTTTTTAGAAAAATTTACTTTCATTGCCTTCGGTATCTATCGAATTATTTTTGGTGTAGTTCTTCTAGTATTATTTAACTAATGGAACACTCTTTGCTTAATCCTATTTGTTAAATATTTTTAATATACAAGGAAACATCATGCGAAAAATTAGTAAATATAACGACCACATACACTCATTACTACATAAATTAGAAAAAACATTCTATCTCGCAAGTCGTAAGTTTTTATAAAGTTTTTAAAATTTTACCTGCTAAATTTAAAGCTTTTGAACGGTGAGAGAGTTTTTTTTTCACTCCCTCTTCTAATTCACCAAGTGTTTTATCATATCCAAGTGGTACAAAGATAGGGTCATATCCAAAGCCACCCTTCCCTTTTGCTTCAGTTATTGCTGTTCCGTACATCCAACCATGTACAGTTTTTTCAATCCCTTTTGTTACAATAGCAATAGCTGCCGTATAATGTGCAGGAGAATGTCTCACCCCTCTTTCTTTGATAGCATGTATTAATTTTTTTAAATTATCTTTATCATTTGCACCTTCCCCACCGTATCTTGCACTATAAATTCCAGGTGCACCACCTAAAACATCAACACTAATTCCACTATCATCAGCCATCACAACTACATCTTCTTCATCTAACACCTCATATACCGCTTTAGCTTTAATTAATGCATTATCCTTAAATGTATCAGCATTTTCTATAATCTCAAATTCATCAATCAACTCCATATAAGGCACGACTTCATACCCTTTGCAAAGTGCTTTAATCTCTTTTACTTTACCTTTATTAGATGTTGCTAAAACTAATTTTTTCAATTTTTCTCCTTAAATTATCTTTTGTAATTCTAATTTTTTTATTTCTAAACCATTAATAAATAATAGTTGTTCTATAATTTCAAAATTATACTATATATTCATAAAGGCTTTCTATGTTCAAAAAAGTTCTACCCCTCTCAAGTATTCTTTTCCTTAGATTTTTAGGACTCTTTCTCGTGTTACCAGTTCTTTCAGTATATGCACTTAGTCTTAAAGGAGCAACACCTCTTTTAGTCGGTATTATTGTCGGTGGCTACGCTCTGACACAAGCAGCATTTCAAATACCATTTGGTTCGATGAGTGATAAAATAGGAAGGAAACCGACACTGCTTATTGGTCTCATTATATTTATGATTGGGTCTTTTATTGCTGGTTATGCAGACAATATATATGTACTTATGCTGGGACGGTTCTTGCAAGGGGCAGGAGCTATCGGTTCTGTCGTTGTAGCCATGATTGCTGACTTAGTTGAAGAAAAAACAAGAGCACATGCTATGGCTATTATGGGTGGATTTATCGCTATGAGTTTTGCTGTTGCTATGGTAGCAGGACCACTTTTAGGTGGTTGGTATGGTGTAAACAATCTCTTTTATGTAACGGCTGGTCTCTCTTTATTGGCTATGATTCTGCTCTTAACAAAGGTACCTACACCTCCAAAAATCGTACATATTTACAACAAAAAAGCAAAAATTTCAGAGATTTTAAAAGATAAGAATCTCTTTAATATGGTCATCGTTGATTCAATGCAAAAAGGATTAATGACTATGGCATTCGTTTTAATTCCTGTCTTTTTAACACATGCAAACTATCATTTTGACTGGGCAAAAACTGAACTTTGGAAAGTCTATGTTCCTGCTATGGTTCTTGGAATACTTGCTATGGGGCCAGCTGCCATCTTCGGTGAAAAATATAACAAGCCAAAAACTATCTTTTTAATTGCTATTGTTCTTTTTATTACCTCTTTTACTATTATGGGTCTTACAAGTTCAAATCTTGTTTTTGTTATTGGCGTCATCTGCTTCTTTATTGCTTTTAATATGATGGAACCACTTGTTCAATCGATGATCTCTAAATTTGCAAAAGTTCACCAAAAAGGAACAGCTTTAGGTGTTGCAAATACTGCAGCGTATCTTTCTACATTTGTGGGTGCTATGGTTGCTGGTATTATGATGGGTGTTGCAGATAGAAGTACTATAGGAATAAGTGTAGCCGTCGTAGCGACACTTTGGCTTATATGGATGCTATTTCGATTTGAAAATCCAACAAAACATGCCTTTTTATTTATCCCTTTAAATGAAGTAAATATGGATAAACTCAAAAATTTGGAACATGAACATATTGCAGAATGGTACATCAATGAAACTGAGCAGATTGCCGCTATTAAATATGCAAGTGAAAAACTAGATGAAGATACAATAAAAGCACAAATTATTAAATAATTATTGATTCATATCATAGTAATGTTAGTAACAATAGGTTAAAATGTTAGCAAAAAAGGTCAATTTTATGAGACATTTCTTTTTGCTACTTACCCTTACATTTAGCATTCTCTCTTTTGGTGGATGTGATAAAAAGACTGTCAGTACACAACCTGTAAAAGTGCACTGGGATAGAGACATGTGCGTAAGATGTGTT
>JALUBM010000125.1 GCA_027044845.1 Sulfurimonas sp. | reverse complement strand
CTAGTGCCTTCAATATGAAAAAATGGATGAATAACTTCATCCAGCTCATTATTTTACTCAGAATTGCAATAATACTTTATACACTTACACAGCAAAAACAGCAATACAGAGAAAAATATTTGCAGGTTTTTTTGCTACTGTTGAAATTGTGGTAGAATTGGAAAGTTAAAATTGGAATTCTGGTTGATTTTTTGGTTTTTCAGGACTGACTAAGTAGGGGTAAATAAGGGTTTTTAGTATTTTTAAATATCTCTTTGAAAGTCCCTGTTTTAGGGAGTCGTGGTGCGCAGAGGGGGATTTGAACCCCCACACCCAAAGGCACAACGACCTCAACGTTGCGTGTCTACCGTTCCACCACCTGCGCATATTAAGCGGTATAAAAGTGACCTAACTCTAAAAGAGTTAGGTCTGAGGTATATTTAGTAATCTTGTAAGATTAACCTAAATATGGGTTAGCGTAAAGTGCGATTAACGCAATTACTAGTGCATAGATAACTTGTGCTTCGATCATTGCAAGAGCGATGAACATTGTAGTCATAAGTTTAGCACCAAGACCTGGGTTGCGTGCAGTACCAGCGATAGTTGCAGCAGCAGTATGACCCATACCGATAGCTCCACCTAATGCAGCAAGACCAAGACCAAGACCAGCAGCGATCATTGAGTATGCTTTAAGAGTTTGGTTTGCAACTTCACCGTCATTAGCGAATGCAGCAGCAGAAAATGCCACTAAAAGAAAAAGAATTTTTTTCATAATATGTTCCTTAAAATAATTACAATTCGTTCGGATAGCGTAACCCCATTACATGTAATGAAGCAATCTAAACATAAATGCCCAGATTTCCCTACTAGAAATTGATAAGCACATTATATAGAAGCTTTGCTAAATATTGTCTTATGCAAGCCCTAAAGAGATTTTATTTCCCTTAAATTCTAAAATTTCCACCGTTACCTTATCACCCTCTTTTAAAACATCATGCACATTATCTACTCTTTTGTCTTTTGAGAGTTTAGAAATATGCAACAGACCGTCTGTTCCGTCAGGCAATTCGACAAAAGCACCGAAGTCAACTATCTTTTTTACAGTACCTTCATATTTTTCGCCTACTTGGTACTTGATTTTTTCTTTTTTAGGGGCATTGACTATTTTTTGAATATGCTCTTTTGCCCCTCGAACACCCTCTTTATTTTTCCCTGTGATTTTTACTTTTCCGTCTTTTTTATCTATATCTATAGCAACTTCAAATTTTTCAATCATTTCACGAATAGTCTTTCCAGCTTGTCCTATAATTTCACCGATAAATCCCGGATCAATATGAAAAAATTCAGTCGATGGAAGCACACCGTCATTAAATTCTATTTTTGACTCGGCATCAAGCATAATATCTATGATATGTGCACGTCCTTCTTTTGCCTGATAAAGTGCCTCTTTTAATATATTAAGACTGATTCCGCCAAGTTTAATATCCATTTGCATAGCAGTGATGCCCTCTTTAGAACCAGTCACTTTAAAGTCCATATCACCGTCATGATCTTCAAGCCCCATAATATCAGAGAGAATTGTGTAACGCTCACCCTCACTTACCATTCCCATAGCGATTCCCGCTACCGTATCACTTGTCTCAATATCTGCCGCCCGCAATGCCATATAACCACCGCATACCGTTGCCATTGAAGAAGAGCCGTTGGACTCTAATATTTCAGATACTAAACGTACTGTCTGCCCATCAAGATTAACAATAGGTTCTAAAGCACGTTTAGCAAGATTCCCATGTCCTAATTCACGTCTTTTTGTTCCCATAATAGGAGAAGCCTCTCCGACTGAAAATCCAGGAAAGTTATAATGCACCATAAAGTTTTCATTCTGTGTACCCTCGTCAGTCAAACCCTCAAACATTTGTGCATCTTTTTGTCCACCCATTGTTAAAACAACAAGTGCCTGTGTCTGTCCACGAGTAAAAAGGCAAGAAGAATGCGCAGCTGGCAGTACATTTGTATCAATAGTTATGGGACGAATTTCAGTAAGTTTACGACCATCTGCTCTTACTCTTTCATTTAATATCTGTGAACGTACCTGCTCTTTTTTCACCGTTTCTATTGCAGCTTTCAATTCTAACTCATCCCACTCTATATTATTTGTCAAAATTCTTTTTCTTAAACTTCTTAAAGCAGTTGAGCGTTCAGATTTTGCCATTTGATTCATAGCAGTTGCAATATCTTGCATGTGACGCTCTTTCACAAAGGCTACCATCTCTTCATTTAAATCTTCTTGCTTCAAATCCAACGGTTTAATCTCTTTTTGATATGGACCAAATGCCACTTCATATTCAACATTTGTTGCAAAAAGGACTTTCTCTGTTTTATCAAGAACCTCAATCAATTCATCTTCAGGCATTGCATTTGACACATGCGTATCTACCACTATTGTACCTAGACTCGGATCCATCATAGGGTCAAGCATAGGTTCATACGTATCTTCTACCTCGGCTTTTTCACTACCAATTGAACGCATTTCTATCATTAATAAATCTTCTTTTGTTCCTGAAAGATATAAATCCAAAGTAGAATTTTTTAATTGAGAAAGTGTCGGATTTAAAACAATCTCTCCATCTACTTTTGCCGCTCGTACTGAACATACGCTTCTATTTATATCTATATCAGATGTAAATAGTGCCGCAGATGCCGCATTAAGAGCAAGAACCTGCATATCAGATTCAGCATCTGCCGAAAAAACCATAATAGTTATCTGTGTAGGATGTCCAAATCCTTTTGGAAACAATGGACGCAAACTTCTATCTACTATACGTGATGTTAACGTTTCAAAATCACTCGGTTTTGTTTCACGCTTAAAAAAACCACCTGGAATTTTTCCCGCTGCATATGTTTTTTCTATGTACTGTACAGTCAAAGGTAAAAAATCATCTTTTACGATTTCTGTCTCATCTATTACTACAGTTGCGAGTATAACCGTATTACCTGATTTCAACCAAACAGAACCATTTGCCTGTTTTGCCACATCTCCAAAGGAGTACTCTTCATTTCTATTTTCTAATTTTAACTTCACATCATATGTCATTTATTATCCTTTAAATCTTTACTAAGTATTTTTTCAATTTTTTCATCATCTACCTCTTGCAGGTTTTTGTAATACAGCGATGTTTCTACATAATCATCTATATCATGCACAAAAAATATATCATCTACAAAAGTTTCTAATAATTCTAAAACATCACTCGGCAATACTGGTGTTGCTATATATACTGCCTTTGGTTTTTGTACTAAAATAGTTTTTAATGCTGTCATCAGCTTACTACCAGTTTCGCTTCCTTCATCAACAAGTAACACCACTTCATTATGCATATTAGGAAAAGGTTTTCCTTTGCGATATTTATATATATAACTAAGTATATCCTCTTCATGCTTTCTATGTGCTTCACCATAGATATAATCATACTGTATTTCAAAAGAATTAATCAATTCTTCATTTAATACTATTTCTTCTGTTTCACTGACTCTAGCAACTTCACATTCAACATTATTAGGTGCCGTTATAGCCTCTAAAAAAAGGATTTCCAAGTTATTTTTTAACTTTCCTTTTATATAAGATGCCAACTCTAATCCACCTTTTGAAACCGCAACGATATTCCACGATTCATCCTTAAGTTTTTGCATAGGAATCACATCACACAATTTTTGTGCTGCATCTTCTCTGTCTAACAAAATATGTTTATATTTTTGCATAATACCAAATCCTATTTCTCATCATTAGGCAGTTTATAGGAAAAAAATGCACTATCTCTATTTGGTTTCATTAGCGGCTTTAATACTAAAGTAAGGTATATATATCTATCATACACCGAAGAATTTCCCACACCAGCCGTTGTCAAAGCAGGTCTATTGTTTTCTCTGTATTCTAATCCGAAATCCCAACATCTTTTAGAATAAAGGAACCCTAAAGACATACTTTTTCTTTCTTTTGATTCTATATCATAATTATAACTCGCATTATATGAATAATGTCTGTTGTACGCATACTTTATTGTTGATGTAAAGTAACTCGTAATTGGTGTATAAATTGTTGTTTTCGGTAAAAATGTATTTTTATACAGATGCGAAAAAGCTACATTTAGCCCATATTTATTAAATGTAATTTGATTAAAAACTTTTGAAAATTTCTTTTCTTTATAATTATAAAACATATTATTATAATAAGATAAAAAACTGGTTATTTTATAATCAAGCTCATTTTCCAAATCACCATATCTCTCTTTATTGTCTTCATAAGAAATATTTTGAGAGAGCCTATGATATAAAATTTCCTGTGCCGACTCATCATAAAAATATTGTTTAAAATCTATTTGCGTATCATTTTGGATAGCAGCAATATTATAAAATTCGCATCTTTGGGCATATGTTGCATCTGCTTTATTTGTAAAATCTGAACAGTATTCTAAGTTATCTTTATAAAAGCCATCTTTTTGACTCCACCCTTTTCTATTATATTGAATTTCTACACCCATAACATGACTAAAACTTTTATAGGCTTTTGTAAGTTGCGTTGAAACAGATACTGTATGATAATTTTGCACATAAGAACCATTATGATATTTAAAACCAGCAATTGGAGTTTGCTCATGTCCACTAAACTGCGAATTTTGTAAATACATATTGGCTTTATAAGAAACATTTAAATACTCATCAAACAAAGATGTTTGCAAGGTAAGTGGAAGATTTACATCCGTTTGAACAACTTTTTTATTTACAATTCTTTGAATATTATTACTTTGGACATCAAACGAATACAATACATGATTTTGCAAAAATGTATCTAGATAATGATGATATTGCATAGTTGGTAATTTTTGCAGTGTATTGTCATTCGTTTGTAATGTTAAATCCTCATAATACTTAAAATAAGTACCAATATAATTATCATTCGTATTATAAAAAAGATTCACTCTTGAAAGTACCTGTGTTGCTGTTGATTGGTTCTCCCCGTTTGTATTAGATGCTAAGTTTATATAATCAACGTCATTCATATGATTTATATCTGCATATATCCCAGATTGCCCTGACAAATCTAGTCCAAACCATTGGTTTAAAGGATTTCTATTCTCATAACGAAAGTTAAATCCATAATGTGATTGATCTTGTAAGTTATTTTTTAAAAAGTAATCTCCTTTTTCTTTAAAATAACCTGCTTGAAATTTTCCATGAGAAACAGCAGAGTCAACAAATCTAAACGTACTATAAACACCTTCTCCCCTATTTGTTCGTATCTGGGGGTTTATTTCCAAATCCCACCAGTTCTGTTCTGCTATATAAATCGGCTGTTCATAAAAAAAGCCTTCCGTCGAAGAAATTCCAAAAGAAGGTTTAAGTAGACCTGTTCGTCGCGTTGTATCTAAAGAGTAACCAAACCAAGGCATATAAAATACGGGAATATCATAGATATAAAGTCTTGTGTTATAAAGATTTAACCATTTTGAATCCGTATTGTAATCAGATGAAGAAAAGTCCATCGTCCATAAAGGGTTCATAGGATTACATCCACTTACAGAACCTGAAGTAATATCTAGCATCTCAGCTTTTGCTTCTCCTTCATTCGCACTTATCCATACATTTGATTTATGCTCAAGAAGATACAATGGTTTAAAATAACGCTCTTTTTTCGCCAAATTTAGTTTGGCATATTTTCCAAGTATTTTATACTTTTTATTATGATTTAACCGTACATGTCCAAAAAGTTCCAAGTCCTCTGTTTTTCTATTATATATGGCTCTTTCTGCAGTTAAAAAATAATCTTTGTAAACAACACTTACGCCTCCAAAAGCCTTAACAATATTACCTTTTGACTTCACCGATGATGAATATATCTCAATCTTTTCATCAGCATATAAAAAACTTGTAAAAGTAATGAGAAATAAAAGAAAATATTTAAGCATCTATAACCAAAGTCTTTGCAGTTTTATCATGCCATGTTTGACGCTGAGGGTCAAACATTCCCCATAAAAACCCAAGATAAAAAATCATTTCGCTAATTATTCTAAATATCGCACGATTGAGAGAAACAGCAAAATTTGGATTGTCTAACGTTTTTATATCTACAACCTTGATTTTCATTGCCAGTTTTCCGAGTGTTGCACCATACTGCATAATAAAAAAGGTTTGATAAGCTATCTTCATTATAATATACTGCATAACATAGGTATTTGTAAGAATTATAATATCTTCAACCGTCTGTGCATTTGAGAATGCATCAGACATAGCAATAATCAACAAAAAAGAGAGCAACATTTCATCTATAAAAAATGCCACAGCTCTTTTTTTAATAGATGCAAGTTGTAAATGTTCACGGTTAAGTAGTTTTTCAATCTCTTCATTCAAAATTTGGAATCCTAAAGTGCTTGATAAGCAATATCTGTACGCAGTTTCTTCCCTGCAAAATGTACCTGTCCGCATCTCAAATAAGCTCTATCCCTTGCCTCTTTTATACTCTTTCCCAAACCAACACATACAAGTACACGTCCACCTGTTGCATAGAGTTTATCTTCTTCCATACTTACACCTGCAAATGAAATATGTGTATATTTTTCAATATCATCATGCTTCACATCATCTAAAATTATTTCAGCAGGCGTTGACGAAGAATACGGGTAATTTCCACTTGCCATCACCACACCTACCGCATACTGGTCTGAGAATTCTACATCTATTTCACCTAAATGATTTGTTGCCGCTTTATAGAACATATCCGATACACTTGAAGTCATAAGAGGCATAAGTATCTCACATTCAGGGTCACCGAAACGAACATTAAACTCTAGCGTCATAGGTTCACCATTGACGACCATAATACCAATAAATAAAACACCTTCAAACGGAGCATCCTCTTTTTGCATACCATCTAATGTCGGACGAATAATTCTTTCTCTTACCTTTTGGTACAACGCTTCATCTACAAGCGGTGTCGGAGCATAAGCACCCATTCCCCCAGTATTTGGTCCTTCATCACCATCAAGAAGGCGTTTATGATCTTGTGCAGCAGGAAGTAAAATGTAATCTTTTCCATCACATACGGCGAACATAGAAAGTTCATATCCATCTAAAAATTCTTCAACAATTACTTTTTTCCCTGCATCACCAAAACTTTTACCACTGAGCATTTCAGAAATCGCTTTTTTCGCCTCATCATGTGATTGTGCGATAATGACACCTTTACCGCCGCATAACCCATCAGCTTTTACAACAATAGGTATTTGCAATGAGTTTGTAAATTGGAACAAATCTTCAATCGAATCACTCTCTATATATCTTGCAGTAGGAATATTATACTTTGCCAAAAAGTTTTTCATATACACTTTTGAACCCTCAAGTTGTGCCGCTTCTTTACTCGGTCCGAAAATTATTAATCCCTGTGCTCTAAATATATCTACAACACCGTCAACCAAAGGTGCCTCAGGACCAACAATAGTCAATTTAATATTATTATCTTTTGCAAATGTCGCCAAATCATTATAATCTTTGATATTTAAATTTGTGCCTAAGCTATTCGTTGCACCATTTCCAGGTTGAAAAAAGAGTTCATGCTCTTCATCTTCATTTTTTATAGCACGTGCGATAGAGTATTCTCGTCCACCACTACCCAAGATTAATATTTTCATTCACATCTCCATATAATTATAAAAAATTTATTTAGTTCACCATTATGAAATAAATAAATCTTTAATTCAAAACACACCCACAATGTAATCCAAGTAGCCGTCGTACGATTGGCTTGGTTCTAAAAGCCGAATTTGGGTGAAGAGAGGATTGTCTAACGGCGACAATTTCATCGGCAGAGTTAACATACCTCAATCGAAATCATCGACACACAACAACCCTACTGGTTCACAATTTGAATATGTAGAACCCGCATTTGTGTACTGACACGCACTACTCAGATTAACGAGAGCATTATACAAAAAATATGCTTGTTTTTATTTTAGAGAACAAGCTATTTGCATGCAACTTTCAATTGTAGTCTTATTTGAAAGGGTATATGTACAGTTTTTTGGTATTGCTTTTGCAGTTGTTTTTCCAATTACTATAATTTTCTGACTCTGTAAGAGTCTATGATTTTTTAAAAAACAATGAACGCTAGATGGAGATGTAAAAATCAATATAGCATTATCTTTCACATTAGCACTGTTAATCACCTCTGAACAGTCACTTTTATACACAATTCTCTCATCAATAGAATAGCCTTCATTTCTGCATGTAACAACAAAATCAGATGCAACAACTTTTGCACGAAGATAGAGCCATTTTGTCTCTTTAGGGTAAGAATTTATTTGCTGTATAAGATTATCTCCATAACCTCCTCCTACAGCTAAAACTTCACCCCCTAAATCTTCAAAACTCTTTGCACTCTGCTTTGAAACACATAAGGCAGACTTATTTATATAATCATCTTTATTGTACTGTTTCAATGCTTTTGAAGCCTGTTTTGAAGTGATAACCAAATAATCATATTTTGAAAAATCAATTTCAGGTTTGAAAAAAGTAATATCTAAAGAGTTAACACTTATTGCCTTAGGATGAGAAGAGATAGAAAAAAGATAAATTGGACGCATAGGATAAGCTCTCGCTTATTCCCATTCAATTGTTGCTGGTGGTTTGCTTGATATATCATAAACTACACGGTTTATTCCATCAACTTCATTGATAATTCTTCTTGAAATTCTCTCTAACAAATCATGCGGTAGATGTGCAAATGTTGCTGTCATTCCATCAACTGCTTCCACGACTCTCACACATACAGTGTTGTCGTACGTTCGATTATCACCCATAACACCTACTGATTTTACATTTAAAAGCACTGTAAATGCCTGCCATGTTTTCGCATAATAGCCGCTTGCTTTCAACTCATCAAGTAAAATAACATCTGCTTCACGTAACAAATCTAAATCAGGAACATTAACATCACCCATAATCCTAATCGCAAGACCTGGTCCAGGGAAAGGATGACGATTAATCATAAATTCAGGAAGACCAAGTTCTAGTCCAATTTTACGCACTTCATCTTTAAAAAGTTCACGCAAAGGTTCAATCAGTTCAAAATCCATCCAATCAGGAAGTCCACCTACATTGTGATGTGATTTAATTACTTCAGATGGTCCATTGACAGAGATAGACTCAATAACATCAGGATAAAGTGTCCCCTGTGCCAAAAACTTAATACCATCATGTTTTTTTGCTTCTTTTTCAAATTCTTCAATAAAAGTATGTCCAATAATTTTACGTTTTTTTTCAGGATCACTCACACCTGCGAGTTTTGTCAAAAAGTTATCTACTGCATCAACAGTAATAAGTGGTGCCTTGAGATTTACCTTAAAAACTTCTTCAACTTGTTCACGCTCACCTTTACGTAATAATCCGTTATCAACAAATACAGGAATCAATTGATCACCTATTGCTTCATACAACATCGCCGCAACAACAGAGCTATCAACTCCACCGCTTAACCCGCATAAAACTTTCCCATCCCCAACACGCTCACGAATAGACTTGATTTGCTGCTTTAAAAAATGCTCCATTTTCCATTTTTCACTCACACCGCAAATATTTTTTGCAAAATTACGAAGCATTAAGTATCCCTCTTCCGAATGTTGCACTTCTGGGTGAAACTGCATAGCATAAATATGTTTTTTATCATGTGCTATTGCCGCATAAGGAGAGTTGTCCGAGGTTGCAATAACCTTAAAACCTTCAGGTAGTGTTTCTACCCTGTCAGAGTGACTCATCCAAACAATTCTACGATTGTCACAATCCTTAAACAATGGCGATACATTATCAGGATAACCGACAATATCAAGCTCTGCTTTTCCATATTCATGGTGATTTGAACGGATAACAGAAGCACCAAAATCTACTGCAATTCTCTGCATTCCATAACAAATTCCAAGAACAGGGATTCCCATATCATAAACACCCTGATCCACTTCATATGCATCTTCATTATAAACAGAAGAAGGACCACCACTGAGTATAATACCCTTAGGATTTTTTGCCTGAATATCTTCTACTTTTGTATGGTAAGGAAGAATTTCACAGTATATTTTATCTTCACGAAGACGACGGGCTATAAGTTGCGTATATTGAGAGCCAAAGTCTAAAACTATAATGCTAACATTTTTCATTTGAAATGCCTTTTTGCTTTTAAATAATTACGAAAGAATACAATAAATAAGATTAATATTTAATTTGCTACATGTAAAAAAGCTTGTACTCCAAAATGATAACTAATCCCAAACTACACTTACACCATATTCCTCATTAAGAATTATTGTCTTAGTATAGTAGATTTTTTTGCCATATTTTTTACTCAACAGTTCTACTTCAAGTTCTTGCTCACTTAGGAGTTCTCTTACTTCTTTATATCCAAGCCATTTACCGTACTTTGCCAAAGAATTTTGCCAAATACGAAAATTACATGTAGATTTTTCTGTTATCTCAAACATCTCACCATCTTCTGTTTTCCAATGAGCATTTGAGCAAGCGTAAAGTTTTACTTTTTTACCACGTACTTCTTTGTCTCGTACTTCTATCTCTCCATCATCACAATAAGGGCATTTTCCTAAAATCATTTAACAACTCCTGATTTTTCTGTTATAATTATATTATCTTTATAAGATTATTCTACTTTATATGACAATTTGACATATAATATAAATAAAATCAGGAAAATACAATGAAAAATAAGTTTATAGATACCATGAACTTTCGCCATGCATGTAAAATATTTGATGAAAATAAAAAGATAAATGATGAAGATATACATTTCATTCTCGAATGTGGAAGAAAATCGCCTTCCTCTTTTGGTATGGAAGCCTGGAAATTTTTAGTCATTACAAATGAAGAACTCAAAGCTAAACTCAGACCAGTTTGTTGGAATCAAGTGCAAATCACTTCTTGTTCACACCTTGTAATTGTTCTTACGGGCATTGAAAGTGTCAAGATAGAATCAGGAGAAGTTGAAAAACGATTTGCCCGCCGTGAGATGCCAAAAGAATCACTTGATATGTATATGGGATTGTATGCAAAACATTTACAAAAAACCCTTAGCAGTGATGAAAGCATCTACTGCTGGACTGCAAGACAAAGTTATATTGCTGCTACAAATATGATGAGTGGAGCAGCTTTTATTGGTATTGATTCATGCCCAATAGAAGGATTTGAAAAAGAAAAAGTTGAAGCAATTCTAGAACTTGATACAAAACAATATCAACTTGCCATGGTTTTACCTTTTGGTTACAGACTTAACCCACAACCCGAACAAATCAGACTTCCATTTGATGAAGTAGTTGAGTTTATATCCTAAGAGTCGCAATCAGTCTCTTAGAATGTAAAAATAGTTCAAGTGCTTCAGATATGGATTTACAGACTATGTCTGAAGCAAGCAAACTTTTTGTACTACACCCTTCATCCCCGATTAAACATATTCCTATTGCAGCTTTTTGTAACATCAAAGCATCATTATTTCCATTACCGACAGTTCCACATTGATTTGCATTTAACGCAATAACATATTCCTCCTTTTCCAAAATATGATTTTGACTTATAAGTACCTTTACATGTAAATCAAAATCTTTTAACTCATTTAGCACACTGCCAAATGTATCTGCTGTGATTACATGTACGGTATATTTCTGTGCTAAAAGAGGTAAAAGTTTTTTTGCTTCTTCTTTTAAAACACCATCCTTTGCTATGGTACCGTTGTAATCCAAAATGATATGTTGTAAATTTATAGTTTTATAATTTGGTATTTGGATGATATTTTCTTTCATTTTTTCCCTTGTTAACCTATTTCTCAGATAAAGAAGAATAGTATGTGATATTTATTAAGGATATTATAACATTATGAAAGATATAAAACTCACACAATATAGTCATGGTGCAGGATGCGGCTGTAAAATTTCTCCAAAACTGCTTGATTCTATTTTAAAAAGTTCACGCGAAACGGTAGAGTACCCCGAACTTTTAGTCGGCAACAGTTCCAAAGATGATGCAGCAGCATTTGATTTGGGAAATGGTACTTCTGTTTTAAGTACAACTGATTTTTTTATGCCCATTGTAGATGACCCTTTTACGTTTGGACGTATAGCCGCTACCAATGCCATTAGTGATATTTATGCGATGGGCGGTAAACCACTTATGGCGATTTCTATTTTTGGCTGGCCTATCAACAAGCTTAATACTGATGTGGCAAGAGAAGTCATCGACGGCGGTCGCTCTGTATGTGAAGAAGCTGGTATTCCTCTGGCTGGTGGGCATAGTATAGATTCACCTGAACCGATTTTTGGACTTGCCGTAACAGGATTAGCAAAAAATGAGCATATCAAAAGAAACAATACAGCAGAAGCTGAATGTGAACTCTTTTTAACAAAACCGATAGGAATAGGTATACTCACAACAGCACAAAAACAGGGCAAAATAGCTGATGGAGATATTAATGTTGCCATAGAAGCTATGTGTACACTCAATAAAATTGGAGCAGAAATCTCCCAACTTGAGGGTGTTACTGCCATTACTGATGTTACCGGTTTTGGTCTGCTGGGGCATTTAAGTGAAATTTGTGAAGGGAGTGGAATTAGTGCAGTTGTAGAATTTGACAAGGTACCTACACTCAAAAATGTCAAAAAATATTTACAAATGGGCTGTGTCCCAGGTGGCACACGCAGAAATTTTGAAAGCTACGGCGAAAAAATTTCACCAATGAATCCTGAGCAACAAGACATTTTGTGTGATGCCCAAACTTCAGGCGGTCTTCTTTGTGCTGTGCGAAAAGACGCACTAAATGAGTTTTTAGAAATTACAAAAAAAGCTGGACTTGATTTAAGCCCAATAGGAAAAACGATTCCACAAGCAAAATATTTGGTCGAGGTGCTCTAGTTGGCATCTCTATTAAGCGATGATTTTTTATCTATAGTTTTAAATGAAACACCTCTGATTGATGTACGAGCACCGGTGGAATTTCATAAGGGAGCTTTTATAAATGCTGTCAATCTTCCTATTTTAGATGATAAACAACGCGAACTTGTTGGAACAAAATACAAAAAACAAGGCAACGCAGCGGCTGTAGCACTAGCCGAAGAATTAATAAAGAATGAAGGTAAAGAGCAAAGAGTTGCAGTGTGGAAAGCATATTTAGCAGAGCATCCTGATGCAAAACTCTACTGCTTTAGAGGAGGTCAGCGTTCTGGCATATCTCAAGAGTGGCTCAAAGAAACTGGTATAAATATTACAAGACTCAAAGGCGGATATAAAGCTTTTCGTAATTTTCTTATGCTCCAAACTGAACAAATCAGTGCAAACACACCCACACTTATACTGGGAGGACGCACAGGTTCAGGCAAAACCATTCTTTTAAATAAGCTTCAAAATTCTATAGATTTGGAAGGCATTGCACATCACAGAGGTTCATCCTTTGGTGCATTTGCCAACAATCAGCCCACCCAAATTAATTTTGAAAATAATCTTGCCTATAAACTTATCCAATTTCATGAAAAAAAATTGCCTCAACTTGTTTTGGAACATGAAAGTCATAATATCGGCAGAGCTTTTATTCCTAAACCTGTGTATGATAATTTTATGCAAGGGAAATTGGTCTTATTGCAAACGCCACTCAACGTACGTGCAGAAATTACGTATGATGAGTATGTTGTATCAGCCATTCATGAATATCAAAACAATTTTGCAGAAAAAGGCTTACAAATGTGGGCTGACAATGTCAAAGCAGGTCTTAAAAGAATTCAAAAACGTTTAGGGAGCCAACATTACAATACACTCAACGCCATGTTTGATAATGCGTATGCACAGCATCCAACAACACAAGCAAAAACCTTGTATCAAGAATGGATTATAGAACTTTTAACCCTCTACTACGACCCTATGTATGATTACCAAATTCAGAAGAGCCCTATACCTATTGTGTTTAAAGGGAATGAAAAAGCTGTACTGGAATTTTTACAAATATGATACAATTCTTTTATGCAAACTAATTCACATCATCTTGACCTTTTAGACAATAGCAATAAAACATTTGAAGAAGAGTTTTATAAATATGCTAAACCTTTTGAATATACAAAAGGAGCTTCTCCCTTTTCAGCCGATGATTTATTGAAATATTTCTATATTATTATGGACGGAAGAATAAAAACTTACCAAATAAACTTTCAAACAAATAAGGAACAAACCTTATTTATTTATAAACGTGGTGATATGTTTGATGTCATTTCCTTGCTTGATGGTAAAGCACACGAGCTGATTTATGAAGTTATTGAAGACGCACATGTCCTTCGGCTACCTATAGAAAAAGTCCGCTATTGGCTTGAAAATGATGCAACGTTTAATAAAAAGTTTTTTCCCTATCTTGCATCACATATGCGTTATACCGAAGATCTTGCGACAGAACTCTCACTCTACGATACAAAAGAGCGTTTTTTAAATCTTTTAGTACAAAATCTAAATCCACATAATAGATTTCGCTATCAGCTTTTACAAAATCTTTCCAACAGTGAAATTGCAAAACTTCTCGGAACTGTCCGTCATGTTGTTGAGCGAAGTATTAAACAATTAAAAACTGATAATATAATTGAAACGGGCAGAAAAAGGATAAAAGTCAAAAATTTAAAAAAACTGCTTGAAAAAACTGCTCAAATGTTACTTAAGTAGCAAAATACTCTGTAAAAATTTATTATCATTTCTTCGACAAAAAAATTTAAGGAGTGAATTATGTTAGTAACGAGATATAGAAAGCCTATATATACAGACAACGGAAGAAAATTTGATTTAATGAGTGAGTTTTTTAATGCTATTGAAGCACAAAATTCTGAAGAACATAGAGAAATGGCCGACTTTATTCCAGCTGTAAATACTAGAGAAGGAAAAGAAGCTTATCATATTGAACTTGATTTGCCAGGTATAAACAAAGAAGATGTAGAAATCAATGTTGATAAAAATATTTTAACTATTAAAGGCAAACGTGAAATCAAACATGAAGAAGAAAAAAATGATTACTATAGAATTGAGAGTGCCTACGGAACTTTTACAAGAAGTTTTACACTTCCTGAAAAAGTAGATACCGAAAATATCCGTGCAGCAAGTGAAGATGGTGTTGTTGAAATCATTATACCGAAATTAAAAGTTGAAAAAGATACAACAAAAAAAATTGAGATTGAGTAAGGAGCTTTATTATGGACGCTGTAAAAACATCAAAAGATTTAATAGAAAAAGCAGAAGAAAAAGTTGAAAAAGGTTTGGAAGTAGTCAAAGATACATTTAACAATCTGGCATCGCATCTACCACTTGCAAATCTTGCAAAACATAACAATGATACGTTAACAATCGAGGTTGATTTACCAGGTGTTAAGAAAGAAGATATAAACTTAAAAGTCGAAGATGATTATCTAACCGTAACAGCGGTAAGGAGATTTAAAAATGAAATCAAGGAAGAGGACTACTATCTTTGTGAGTCAAATTTCGGTGTAATCTCAAGAAGTTTTATCCTACCTAACAACATAGACAGAGATAAGATTCAAGCCAAATTTGAAGATGGAAGGCTACATCTTACACTTGAAAAATTAGAGTCTAAAAAGACAAAAAACATCAGCATCAAATAGAAGATGCTGATTTATAAAAGGAGCAAAAGATGAAAAAACTACTAAAAGGATCTGTACTTGCATCACTACTTGCAGGTTCCTTATTTGCAACACCTATAAATATGATTAACCCTTATGACGTGGATTTAGCGAAGGTTAACCAATATTTCAATACTTTAGTACAGGAGCATTTAAGCAGTGCTGCACTCAATAACTTTAGCTATCCAAGAACAGATATTGAAAATGCGAAAGATAATATAGTCTTAAAATTTGATTTAGCTGGAGTAGATAAGAAAAACATCAAACTTTCCATAGATGCAAATAAGATTTTGACACTTGAAGGTGAAAAAAAAGAAGCAAAAGAAGCAAAATCAAAAGAGTTCGTAAAAAAAGAAATATTTTATGGTGACTTTAGAAAAGAGATTCAACTGCCTAAAAATATAAATGAAAATCAATTACAAACAAAATTTGAAAACGGTATTTTAACAGTTACAATTCCTAAAACGGAAGTTAAAAAACCAAAGGCAAAACTTATTCCTATAAAATAATCAATTTTTTTTGCTAAAATTCGGGTATGAATTTATATACCGAAAAATTTAATAATGCTGTACAAAATACTTTTTTTCAAAAGCTTCCTTTCCATGAACAAAAATTCATACAAGAGAAAGCTTTTGAATATAAATTTTCTTATCAGGAAATTAAACAGATAATCAATTTCGCACGAGACTTGGGAATGTGGGATGAAAAAAGAATTACAACCATCTTTCCTGAACACCCCCAAAGAAAAGTCGTTTTTTCAAGACTTAAAAAAGCCTATGAAGATATACGCAATGCACCTAATTCTTACGAAAACTTCACACTCAAAAACATCCCAAAAGAGCAAAAATATACCTTTAAAACCCTGCCTAAAGAGGGCTTTGGATTGGGACTTTGTCCTGTTGCAAGTGAAAAAACACGCTGTTGTAATTTGATGACGCTTGATGCGGTAGAAAGCTGTGGTTTTGACTGCTCTTACTGTTCTATTCAAAGTTTTTACAACCAAAATACTATTACATTCGACAGTAATTTTGCGGACAAACTGCTCAATTTGCAACTTGAGCCTAACAAAACCTATCACATTGGTACAGGGCAGGCTTCTGATTCTCTTATGTTTGGAAACAAAGAAGGTGTTTTAGATGCTCTTTTTGAATTTGCAAGAAAAAATCCCAATGTTATTTTGGAATTTAAAACAAAGTCAGACAATATCAAATATCTGCTTGAAAATGAAGTACCAAAAAATATTCTCTGCACATGGAGTTTAAATACTCAGACTATTATAGATAATGAAGAACATTTAACAGCTTCTCTTGCCAAACGCATAAAAGCTGCAAGAAAAATGGCAGACAAGGGCGTGAAAGTTGGCTTCCATTTTCATCCCATTGTCGAATACGAAGGTTATCTTGACGAATATCAAGAAGTATATGAACAACTTATATTACAATTCGACCCAAAAGAAGTTGCACTTGTAAGTTTTGGAACGTTGACCTTTATAAAACCCGTTATTAAACAACTGCGGGAGCGTGAATTTAGAAGTAAAATCACACAAATCCCGCATGAAAATGCAAGCGGAAAAACATCATACCCTGATAAAACAAAAGAAGAGATGTTCAAACATGCTTATGAAAGTTTCAAACCTTGGCAACAAGCAGACGAGAGAGTCTTCTTTTATCTCTGTATGGAAGAACATCATATGTGGGCAAAAACTTTCGGGTATCAATATGCAACGAACAATGACTTTGAACATGCTATGCTTGGAGCATACTGTACAAAAATAGGTCAAAATTTCTTACTATAGGATTTTTATGCAAACACAAACAAAAGAAAATTATTTTTTATCACAGCCCCATCAGCCATTTTTTCTTTTAGGAATCACAAATGCAATAGTCATGATACTTATTTTTGCACTCAATTATAAAGGAATCTTGACTTTACATGTAGATGTATTAATATTTCACAGTTATTCGTTGATATTTTTAGTTTTTACCAACTTTTTTACAGGTTTTATATTTACAACCTTTCCCCGTTTTAATCAAGCCACAGTTATAGAAAGAAAGTATTATACAAATATTTTTTATGCCAATGTTTTAGCATCACTCCTATTTTTAGGAGGAGCTTTTAATTCTGAAATACTTCTATTTAGTGCAATGCTTATCAGTTCTATTTCTCAGTTCTTTATTATTTTAAAACTACGTTTTATCTACAAAAGAGGAATGGCAGTAGATAAATCCGATTCATTTTGGATACTCAACGCAAACTATTTTGGGCTTTTCGGGAATGTTCTTTTTATACTTTCATTGTTTGTTCCAATAATTTTACCAAGTGCGATCATACTCTCTTTTTACATGTACCTGATTTTTCTTGCCTTTAGTGTAGGGCAGAGAATGATTCCGTTTTTTTCCCACTCATTTGCCCAAAAAAATGAAAATTTTGTCAAAATCATTTTTGTACTCTTTGTTCTTAAAAGTATATTTGCTTGGGCTGATATAAAAAGTGTACAGATTCTTATAGACTTGCTGCTTGGGGTCTATATGTTTATTGAATTTAAGCGTTGGGATTTGCATCCACTTCAATCACCTCCTATTCTTTGGGTACTGCATCTTGCACTTTTCTGGCTTCCCCTTGCATTTTTGCTCTCGGCACTCAGTTTAACTGCCGAAATATTTTTAGACACCTCTTTCTATTTTTTAAATATCCACCTTTTAGCAATCGGTTTTTTAACCACCCTGCTTATGGGCTTTGGAACACGAGTTACCCTCGGTCATTCAGGTCAAGCACCGCAGGCAGACAAATTAGCTACAAAAATATTTTTATCAATTCAAATTGTGGTACTTTTACGTGCACTTTACAGTATAAATGTAGCTTTTGGCTGGGGACTTAACTTTTTATTTGATATTTCTTTTAGTGCTTGGATTTTACTCTTTTTAGTTTGGGGAGGCAGATACTTTAAAGTATTGGTTTTTGGTTCCAAACTATAATCTTAATGGTATAATGTCGTTAAATTAATATAACGGAATTACCTATGCAAAAAGAAATAAGCCCTTACTTAGAACTAGGCAAAATAAATACATTACGTGTCGATAGAGATACAACACCTGGTCTTTACCTTATGGCAGAAGATGGAAATGATGTCCTTCTTCCTGGACAATATGTCACTGATGAGATGACGGAGAACTCTCTTGTAGATGTTTTTTTATATACTGACTCAGAAGACAGACTTGTAGCTAATACAAATAAACCGCTTGCAATGCTAGATGATTTTGCACTTTTAGAAGTAGTAGATGTTGCCCCATTTGGTGCTTTTATGGACTGGGGACTGCCTAAAGACTTGCTTGTACCTAAAATGTTTCAAAAAACACCTTTTGAAATTGGCGAAAAAAGATTTATCAAAATCATATATGATGAACGAACACACCGTCTTGTCGGTACAGAAAAACTCGGTGATTTTTTTGATCGAAATGTTAAAGGACTTGCTATAAATAAAGAAGCAGAAATTCTCATCATTTCAAAAACACCCCTCGGATATAAATGCATAGTCAACAATAAATATGAAGGGCTTATTTACCACAATGAAATTTTTGAGAATATAGCACTTGGAGACAAAAAAACTGCTTATGTAAAAACTGTACGCAAAGATGGCAATATTGATCTTACGCTCAGACGTCCTGGTAGTAAAAAAGAAAGTTCTTCTGCCATAAAAGTACTCAATCTTTTAAAAGAAAATAATGGGATTATGCCTTACAATTATAAAAGTGATGCCGAGTTGATTAAAAATATTTTTGGATTAAGCAAAAAAGAGTTCAAACGTTCTCTGACAAAATTACAAGATGATGCTGTAATAGAAGTCAAAGATACAGGGATATATATAAAAAATAAAACCCAATAAACTTTAGGTTTTAAGGACGCATATCCATAATGAATCGTGTTAAAGATATACAAGGAGAATCGTAAGAAAGATTATATACTTTAATTGTTACAATAGTGTTAACAGAATTAATAAAGGAGCAGAAAATGAAAAAATGCAATTCGCTGAAAGAAGTGAGAGATGAAGTTGATAAAATCGATACAAAGCTTGTAGAGCTCATTTCTGAGCGTAGTCATTTAATTCGTCAAGCAGCAGGATTTAAAGAGAGCATTAATGAAGTAAAAGCTGATGACAGAATTGAAGATATTATGCAAAAGGTACGCAAAAAGGCTATTGAACTCAATGTTAATCCAAATATGATATCGGATCTTTTTAAAATTATGATAGATGAAATGGTCGAAACAGAAATAAGTGAGTTAAGAAATGCTGGTAATTTCTAAGATAGATTTAAGACGAATAAGCCTTAAGAAGGCTCATTCGTCTATTTGTATCGGTAAGTGATACGACCTTTATCAAGTGAGTATGGTGTTAATTCAAGTTTTACTTTATCACCTGGAAGTATTTTTATATAGTGCATACGCATTTTACCTGCGATATGACATAAAATAACATGTCCATTCTCTAATTCAACACGAAAAGTTGCATTAGGCAAAGCCTCAATAATCTTGCCATCAACTTCAATAACATCTGCTTTAGCCATTATAAGTCCTTTTTTTTACTCTTAAGCAAGAGATAATATTTCAGCTTTACCGTTGATAACTGCAACAGTATGCTCATAGTGTGAACCGCGTAAACCATCGGTACTAACAACATCCCACCCATTCTCTAAAATAATTGGTTTAGATTCTTTTTGACATATCATAGGTTCCAAACAAAAAATCATTCCGTTTTTCATCTTTGGTCCAGCCTTAGCCTTACCACCCTCAAGATAATTTGGAATTTCAGGTTCTTCATGTGGTTTTCGCCCTATGCCATGTCCGCAAAAATCACGAAGAGGAATAAAACCACGCTCTAATATAAATTGTTCCATCATAGAAGAGAGTTCTTTAAAACGCATTCCCTGTTTGATATTTTCTATTGCATAATGGAGCGTATCTTTTGAACATGCAATTAAATCTTCATCCTCTTTTGTGATTTTTCCAACACCCATGCTAATTGCAGCATCACCAAACCAACCCTCAAGTTCTGTACCGACATCATAGCCAATAACATCACCCTCTTGGAGTTTATAGTCTGAGGGAATACCATGAATGATAACCTCATTAAGTGAAGTACATACTGCATTTGGAAAGCCGTAAAGACCTTTAAAAGATGGTTTTGCACCATGAGAGCGAATATAATCCTCTGCCATAGCGTCCATCTCTTTAAGAGTCATACCAACTTTTGTATTTTCACGAAGTAAATCCAGTGTACCACCAACAATTTTGTTGGCAGCTCTTAGTTTTTCTATCTCTTGCGGTTTTTTAAGTGAAATTGCCATAGTTATAAACCAACCGCACTTAAGGTTTCATATTTACTCATATAAATTTGAGCTTCAATTTTTCTCATCGTATCGAGTGCAACTTGAACTACAATTAACACTGCAGTACCACCGAAGAAAAATGGAACACCTAGACCTTTTATAATCATAAAAGGTAAAGTTGCAACAAGTCCAAGATATAATGCACCTGTAAATGTCAACCTACTTGCTGTTTCATTTAAGAAATTTTTAGTAGCCTCACCAGTACGAATACCTGGAATAAATCCACCTTGGCGTTTTAAGTTATCTGCAATATCTTTTGCATTAAACGTAATCGAAGCATAAAAGAAAGCAAAGAAAACAACAAAAGCAAAAGTTAAAAAGTTAAAAAAGTAACTATTTGGATTTAAATAATCTGCAATAGCCTGAATTATCGGATTTGTACTGCTTGAAAGTACAGTCATTGGAAACATTAAAATTGCAGATGCAAAGATAACAGGAATAACACCAGCTAAATTCACTTTAATAGGAATATAATTCATTACACGTTTGTTTTGATTTTGCATCATCGTCTTTTTCGCATACGTAATAGGTACACGACGTTCACCAAGTTCAACATAGATGATTATACCCACTGTTGCAAGCACGAGCAGTAAAATAGCAATTACTGTTATAAAGCTCATAGCTCCTGTATTTACCATCTCAATTGTTTGTCCTATTGCTCTTGGAATTGCAGAAACAATTCCAGCGAAGATAATAAGAGAGATACCATTACCAATACCACTTTGTGTAATTTGCTCACCTATCCACATCAATAACATAGTTCCTGCAAGCATTGAAATCGCAGAAAGAAGAATAAATGTGTTATGATCAGCCAAAATTGCACTATTACCAGTAGGTCCCGTTAAACTTTGAAGTCCTACACTTACACCAACAGCTTGAATTAATGTTATTACAATTGTCGCATAACGAATAATTTGCATATACTTTGTCATACCATCACGCTCTTTTTTCATTTGACCAAGTGTTGGAAATGTAGCAGCTAAAAGCTCCATAATAATTGAAGCAGTGATGTAAGGCATAATTCCTAAAGAGATAATTGACATACGTTTTACAGCGTTTCCACTAAACATATTAAATAATCCTAATGAATCTGATTGATGTGAGTTAAAGAAAGAGGCAATAACAGCTGTATCTACCCCAGGTACTGGAACATAAGCCAGTAAACGGTAGATAAATAAAAAACCGATAGTAATAAGTATCTTATTTACTAGATTTTTATTCACAACTAGTTACCTGTAGTTGTAACGTTTTCGTCTTTAATTTTCGATACTAAATCTTTTGCAGAAGCACCTACTAGTTTTATTTTAGCTACTGAATTAGCAACTTTGTGAACACCACGGATTGTCTCCATTGTAATCTCTTCAAGTTCTGCAACAGCTTTAATCTTTTCAACATTTACTACATATGGTTTCACCACTGTAGAGTGAAAACCAATTTTAGGTAAACGTTTTGTAAGTGGTTGTTGCCCACCCTCAAAGTTTCTTTTTCTTTTGTAACCTGTACGAGACTTTTGACCTTTTTGACCACGAGCAGCAGTCTTACCAGTTCCTGAACCTTGTCCACGTCCAACACGCTTACGATTAGCTGTTGAACCTTCGGAAGGTGTTAAGTTTTCAATACCCATTTTTCTATCCTTTTATACGAGAAAGTGCTTCAACTGTAGCACGAACTAGTGTGTTTGGATTGTTTGAACCAATTGATTTAGTTAGTAAATCTTGGAAACCTGCAAGTTCAAGAACTGGACGAGCCGCACCACCTGCGATAAGTCCTGTACCTTCAGAAGCTGGTTTTAAAAGAATTGTACTAGCATTATATTTGTGTTCAATATCGTGAGCAATTGTAGTACCTTTAATCTTAACAGTAGTTAAGTTTTTAAATGCATTATCAACAGCTTTACGAATAGCATCAGGAACTTCTTTCGCTTTTCCTACACCATATCCAACCGTACCGTTTTTGTTACCAACGACAATAAGTGCAGTAAAACGAAATCTTCTACCACCCTTAACAACTTTAGTTACACGACCAATATTTACAATTGATTCTTCAAATTCATCTCTATTGATTTCTGTCATAGCCATGCGCTCCTAGAACTTAATTTCGTTTGCACGAAGTGCGTCACCAAATGCAGCGATAACGCCATGATATTGGTAACCATTACGGTCAAATACAATTTCAGAGATATTTGCTTCTTTTAGTTTAGCAGCAAATGCTTCACCAAGTGCAGCAGCACCTTCTTTATTCGCTTTGTGACCAGTAGCCTTTGAGTGTAGTGCGCATAAAGTTGTTGCAGTTGCATCATCAATAGCTTGTACACTGAGGTAACGGTTTGATTTAAATACAGAAACACGAGGAAGTTCAGCACACCCAGATATTTTTGCACGTATACGACGCTTACGTTTTAAACGGTTAGCGATTTTACTTTTTAATACTTTAGCATTCATTTATCTTCCTCCCTTATTTCTTAGCAGTTTTACCGGCTTTACGCACGATATGCTCATCTATGTATTTAACACCTTTACCTTTATAAGGCTCTGGTGGACGGAATGATCTAATCTCAGCGGCAGCTTGACCTAACATTTGTTTGTCATGGCTTTTGAGAGTAATAACATTCTTCTCAACACTTGCTTCTAAACCTTCTGGTAACTCATAATTAATATCATGAGAGAAACCAAGTTGAAGATTTAAAACCTTCCCTTTAACAGCGGCTCTATAACCAACACCATTGATTTCAAGTTTTTTCTCATAACCAGTAGTTAAACCAGTAACAATATTTTGAGCCAATGCTCTAAAAGTTCCCCAAAAAGCTCTATGCTCACGAGAATCTGAAAGATTTTTAAAAGTTAATGTATTTCCTTCTACAGAAAAAGCAACATACCCTTTTGTATCTAAATCGACACTATTTTTGCCTTTAGCAAAAGTAATAACATTTCCATTTGTAGTAACTGTAATATCACTAGCAAATTCTACAGGATTTTTTCCAATTCTTGACATGTTATACTCCTACCAAACCGTACACATAACTTCACCACCAATACCAAGCTCATATGCTTTGTCATTTGGTAGAACGCCATGTGATGTACTAACAATAATAGTTCCATAACCATTTTTGAAACGTTTTATATCTTCTTTACCTTTGTACACACGACGACCAGGTTTAGAAACTCTTTTCATTTCATTGATTACAGTTTTCCCATCTTCACCGTACTTAAGTACAACTTTAACAGTCTTTTTAACACCGTCTTCGATTACATTACAAGATTCTAAGTAACCTTTTTCCACTAAGATATTTGCTACAGCTTCAACACTTTTTGAGTGTACTAAAGTTGTAACTGGTAATCTTCTCATACCAGCATTACGAACGCGTGTTAACGCATCTGATACTAAATCATTAATTGCCATTTACATTTTCCTTGTTGTAGTTATCTTATACAGATAAGATAACTGCTGACTGCTAGAAGTTTCAAATTAGTTTTTACCAACTCGACTTTCTAACACCTGGTATTAAACCTTCATTTGCCATTTTTCTAAAACAAATACGACAAATTCCAAAATCTCTCAGTACAGAGTGTGGACGACCACAAATCTGACAACGTGTATATGCACGTACTTTAAATTTTGGAGTTCTATTAGCTTTTGCTATCATTGACTTTTTAGCCATTAGTTACTCCCTTTCGTAAAAGGCATTCCCATTTTCTCTAATAGAGTAAACGCAGCCTTATCTGAATCAGCAGTTGTAACAACTGTGATATTCATACCGTGGATTTGCATGATTGAATCATAGCTAATCTCTGGAAAAATAAGTTGTTCTTGAAGACCGAAGTTATAGTTACCACGTCCGTCAAAACCATTACTTGGTACACCACGAAAATCTTTTACACGTGGGAGTGCAATAGCAACTAAACGGTCAAAAAAGTTATACATATTTTCACCACGAAGTGTTACACGAATACCAACTGGCATACCTTCACGTACTTTAAAACCTGCAACAGATTTTTTAGCAATAACTGTAGTTGCTTTTTGTCCAGCAATAGTAGTAATAGTATCTTCAATATTTTGGATAAGTTTATTGTCTTTCATAGCAAAACCAGCACCAACAGAGATAACAATTTTATCTAATGCAGGAACTTGCATTACATTTTTGATGTCTAAAGCTGCCTGAATTTCTGGCTTTAATGCTAAATATTTCTCTTTTAAACGAGCCATCTACTTATGCCTCCACTTTACGTACGTTTGAAACATCGATAGGCATCTCTTTATTGATATGACCACCTTTAGCGTTCTCTTCTGTTGGTTTAATTGCTTTTTTAGCAATTTTACAACCCTCTACTATTACTTTGTTTTTCTTTGGCATAACTGCAAGTACAGCTGCTTGTGTACCCTTGTCATCACCAGCGATAATTTCTACCATATCGCCTTTTTTGAAATTAAATTTTGCCATTACACAACCTCCGGAGCAAGAGATACAATTTTCATAAATCCTGCATAACGCACTTCACGACCAATTGGTCCAAAGATACGAGTACCAATTGGCTCTCTCTTGTCATCAAGTATTACAGCTGCATTGTCATCAAAACGGATTAAAGAACCATTTTCACGTTGTACTTCTTTATGCGTTCTTACAACAACAGCTTTTACAACTTTACCTTTTTTAACTTTAGCAGTTGGAATCGCTTTTTTTACAGAAGCAACAATAACGTCACCTATTGAAGCATAACGACGCTTAGAACCACCAAGTACCTTAATACACATAATCTCTTTCGCACCTGTATTATCAGCTACATTTAAACGAGTAAAACCTTGTATCATTACTACGCTCCTTTTACAACTGACTTAAGTCTAAAAGATTTAGTCTTAGAAAGTGGACGACATTCGATTGCAACAATCTCGTCTCCGACTTTAACTTCATTGCGTTCATCATGTACCAAGTACTTTTTGAAACGCTTAACAACTTTATGATAACGAGGATGCATTACACGACGTTCAACAAGTACAGTTACTGTTTTATCGCCTGCAATTTTAATTACGTTACCTTGAATTTCACGCTTATTAGCCATCACTCGTCCCCTAGTTTGCTACTGCAGCAAGTGCAGTATTGATTCTAGCAATATCTTTTTTAGCAACTTTAAGTTCGCTAGTATTTTGTAATTGCATCATCTTTTGTTTAATTTTTAAAGTAAACAGCTCAGTTTTTTTCTCTTTAAGCATTGCTTGAAGCTCTGCTGCACTCTTTTCTGCTAAATCAGAATATTTCATTGTTCATCTCCGCAGTAACAATTTTACATTTGAATGGCAATTTGTGCATTGCAAGAGTTAGCGCTTCACGTGCTATATCTTCTGGTACACCACCCATTTCAAAGATTATACGACCTGGTTTAATATTCATTACCCATTGATCAACAGCACCCTTACCTTTACCCATACGAGTTTCAAGAGGTTTTGCAGTTAACGGTTTTGCAGGGAATACACGAATCCAAATCTTACCTTGTCTTTTAATGTGACGAGTTGCAGAAATACGAGCCGATTCAATCTGACGAGAGTTGATACGACCAGCTTCTACCGCTTTAAATGCGATGTCACCAAAAGATAACTTGTAACCAGAACGAGCATAACCACGGTTACGTCCTTTCATTACTTTACGATATTTTGTTCTTTTTGGCATTAACATGATTATTCAGCCTTTTCACTATTTTCACGTCTTGCTGGTTTTCTACCACGACGTTCTTTTTTCTCTTCTTTAGCTTCTGCAGGAATACCTTTAGTCAGTACTTCCCCTTTGAAAATCCATACTTTTACACCGATAATACCGTATGTAGTATGTGCTTCAGCAAAACCATAATCAATTTTTGCACGAAGTGTATGAAGAGGAACACGACCCTCCAAGTACCACTCAGTACGAGCCATCTCAGCACCGCCTAAACGACCTGCAACAGCTACTTTAATACCTTTGGCACCAGAACGTTGTGCACCTTGCATAACTTTTTTCATAGCTCTACGGAATGCAATACGACGTTCTAATTGAGTTGCAACATTTTCAGCAACAAGTTGTGCTGAAGTTTGTGCTTTTTTCTCTTCTTTGATATTAATAGATATAGCTTTACCAACAAGTTTTTGAACAGCAGTTTTTAACTTCTCTATATCTGCACCTTTCTTCCCAATGATAATACCAGGACGAGCGGCAACAATAGTTACACGAAGACGTTTAACTGTTCTTTCAATGATGATGTTAGAAACACCAGCATAGTAAAGTTCTTTCTTTAAAAATGTTCTTATCTTGTGATCTTCACCTAAAGCTGCTGGAGCAGTTTTAAAATTAGGAAACCATCTTGATTCCCAGTTACGGTTGATTCCAAGACGTAAACCAATAGGATTAACTTTTTGACCCATATTACTTACCCTCTACTTCTACTAAGATATGTGCTGTTGGTTTTCTAATACCTGAAGCCATACCACGAGCACGTGGACGGAAACGTTTAAGTACTGGACCATTGTCAACACGACATGATGTAATTACACAATCTTCAGCTTCTTCACCACTATTAGCAACTGCAGATGCAATTACTTTAGAGATAATTTTCGCTGCCTTATTTGGAGTGAATTCTAAAGCTGCTAGTGCCTCTTCTGCATTCATACCTTGCACTTCACGTGCAATAAGACGAGATTTGATAGGAGATACACGGATAAATTTTAATAATGCTCTAGCCATGACTACCCCTTCTTCTGAACAGAGCCCTTGTGGCCCTTGAATGTACGAGTTGGTGCAAATTCACCAAGTTTATAACCAATGTGATTCTCTGTAATATATACAGGAACGAATTGGCGACCATTATGAACATTTATTGTCAAACCAACCATATCAGGAAGAACCATAGATCTTCTTGACCAAGTTTTAATAGGTTTTTTCTTCGCTTCGGCTTTCATAGCCTCCACTTTTTTCATTAAATGATCATCTACGAATGGACCTTTTTTTACTGAACGAGCCATTATTAACCTACCCTTTTAGCATTTGGTTTACGGCGAGTAATAATTAATTTATCACTAGCTTTTTTACGACGAGTTTTAGCACCCTTAGTTGGTTTACCCCAAGGAGTAACTGGATGACGACCTGAGTTCGTTTTCCCTTCACCACCACCATGTGGGTGATCAATTGGGTTCATAGCAGAACCACGAGTCTGAGGACGAATACCTAAGTGACGTTGACGACCAGCTTTTGCTATAACGATATTAGCAAATTCTTCATTTCCAACAATCCCAATAGTAGCTAAACACTCACCAAGAACTAAACGCATTTCTGATGAAGGCATACGTAAAGATACATATTTACCATCACGACCCATAATTTGAGCAGATGTTCCAGCTGAACGAACCATTTGTCCGCCTTTACCAGTTTTAAGCTCAACATTATGAACAAGTGTACCAACAGGAATATTTTGAAGTTTCATAGTATTCCCTGCTTTAACATCTAAACCAGTTTCAGCAGACTCTACAGTATCTCCAACTTCAAGACCTTTTGGTTGAAGAATATATCTTTTTTCACCATCGGCATAAGTAATTAATGCGATACGACAGTTTCGATATGGATCATATTCAATTGCAGAGACTGTACCAGATACACCAAACTTATTTCTTTTAAAGTCAATAATACGATAAAGCTTTTTTGCACCAGCTTGTTTATGACGAGATGTAATACGACCATTATGATTACGACCAGCAGTTGTTGGAAGTTTTATTAATAATGAACGAACACTCGCTTTAGCAGTGATATCTGAACTATCTACATTCGTATAAAAACGACGAGATGGAGTTATCGGTCTATAAGTTTTAATTGCCATCTTATACCGCCAAACTTTCTATTTGTGCACCCTCAGGTAAAGTAACATAAAACTTTTTAAAGTCATTTTGTTTACCTTGCACACCACGGAATCGTTTTACTTTTCCGCTTTGATTTAGAGAGTTGATTTTTGTTGGAATTATTCCAAAATACTCTCTAAAAACCTCTTTAAGACCTGTTTTACTCATACGTGGTGATGTTTGAACAACAATGACACCATCTTCTTGCAAACCTAAAGTCTTTTCTGTATATAAAATAGATTTAATATCTGTAATATCAGCCATTACTTAGCCTCACTTGTCAAAGTTTCCCATACAGCTTTTTCTATCACGATTGAGCGATAGTTTGCAGCTAAGTATGCATTT
>JALUBM010000124.1 GCA_027044845.1 Sulfurimonas sp. | reverse complement strand
GCTTACACTTATAGCAAAAGATGCAAAAGATATCCCAAAAGTTCAAGCATTAACAAAAGTCCTTGAATTTATCGATAATAAAAACCAAGAGGATTTAAAGAAAATGGAAACTTTATACAGAAAAAATATTTTCTGAGTTTCTATTAAAAAAATTTTCTGGAAAGAAACTACTAGAAAAATAAAAGTCATAACCTGAACAGAAGACGAAGAGGATAAAACAAGTCTAAAATGGATTCTTCGTGATAAAGTAGAATACAAAGACATCGCAACAAAAATAATCCCATTAACAAACATCAGAATCAACACTTCTGCAACTTCAATCGAAGATGCAACAGAAATAATAGAGCTAGAAACATTCGATTATGAATCTGCAAAACAACAATTCTGACATTTTCCAAATTTTAAATATATAAAAAAATGAAAGTGGGAAGAAAATTCTTTTGAATATTTAGAAAAAGATTTAGCCAAAGAAAACATTGAATCAATAGACAGCAAAGACATCTCCGATGATTGCATTATTTATTATTACTGGAACAAACCAAAAGATGAATATGCAATCATAATAAATTGAATCTTATTAACTCAATACGGAAATCCAATTCCATATAATCACAAAGAATTACCATATTCAAGAGCTATTTGTAGATTTATTCCTTGATCATTCTGGAGTAAATCTGATGTACAACTTATCAAAGCTGCAAAAAAACAAAAAAACACAATTAGAAATTCTCTTAGAGACACTGTTTTAATCAACTCTAGCCCAATAATCAAAACAGTAAGATCAGCATGATTTGATACCGAAGAATTTGATGTTCGCCCTTGAGCAGTTTGGGAGTTCCAAGATGAAAAGGCTGCAAATGCAACACAAAATATAAATATTCATTGAGACATTAATTCTGCATTATCTTATGATGCAAAGCTTGATGAAGATATTACAACCTTAACTGATGTAGATAGTAGGTCTCTACTAAATACTATGACAGAAACTGCAACTAAAACAGCAGTTAAGAAAGAGTCAGCACTTAAAAGAATTAATGCAGGACTTAAATTAATCGAACACGAAGCACTTTACAGAGAAACCAAACTAAAAATAGAACTTATTAAACAATATTACAAAGAAAAAGAGTATTTTATAGTTGAATGAGAAGAAAACAAGCCAGAACCAAAAGTTTTTTGAAGATATAAAAAAATTCCAATTAAAGATAAAAAATTTAACTGGGTAGAAAATAATTTAAAGGATGGTTCAAAATCATGAGATAAATTTAATTTAGAAATGGATGAATCACAAGAAACAAACTGAATAGTTTCTGATTTAGAATTAAGACCTGAGCTGTTCAACATAGATTTTGAAATAGAAATCAGACCGGCTTCAACAATCCCATTTAGTGAAAGTCTGGAAAGAGAAAAAATGGCTGAGATTTATAACATTGTAAGCACAAACCCCTTTTGAAACCCAGAAACTGCATTAAGAGAGTTTTTGAAGTCTAGAAATATTGATCCAGACAACAATTGGATGAAATCCAAAGAAGAACTTCAAATGCAAAATGCACAAATAGCA
>JALUBM010000123.1 GCA_027044845.1 Sulfurimonas sp. | reverse complement strand
CTCTTATGGATCCGTACTATATCCTTCCAATCTTAATGGGTGGTTCAATGTTCATGCAACAACATATGACACCAAATAACTTTACTGACCCAATGCAAGAGAAAGTATTTAAGTATTTACCAGTTATTTTTACATTTTTCTTTATAACATTCCCTTCAGGATTGGTACTTTATTGGTTGACAAATAATATGTTCTCAATAGCACAACAGTTTATGGTAAATCAACAGTTTAAAAATGCAAAAGATGCAAAAGTAGCAATTGAAAAAAATAGTGAGAAATAAGAAATGATTAAAATTGAAGCAATAACTTTAGAAGATGCATTTAAAGATGCAGCAACTGCACTGGATTGTTCAGTTACACAATTGGCCGTTGAAGTAGTGCAGATTCCAAGTAGTGGATTTTTAGGTTTTTTTAAAAAGAATGCCATCATTGTTGCAACGATAAAAAATGAGTCTGTTCAGAAGAAGAAAGAGACTCTATTATCACAGAATGAAGAAGTTGAACAAATAGTAGAAGTGGAAGAATCGGCTCATACGATACTAAACGATACGATTATGCCAACTTCATTTGTGAGTGATCAAGATGAAGATGAGTTAGAAGAAGAATTGGCAAGTGGTCTTGATTATACAGCAGATTATGATGATGAATATGATGATATAGAAGAAGATATAACTCCGTCAATTGCGATGCAAGAAATAGTAAAAGAGATAGATGAAGAGATTAATAAACTTTTTAAACTTGTATGTTTTAAAATTGATCAAATAGAAGTTTCTGCTTATGATAAAGAGACCGTGCTTATAGAGTTTAAAGGTGAAGATGCCGCATTGTTAATAGGAAAAGAGGGTTATAGATATAAAGCACTCTCCTATATGATTTTTAATTGGGTTAATACAAAATATGAGGTACAGTTGCGACTTGAAATAGCAGAATTTTTGAAAAATCAAGAAGAGTCCATTGCAAGATATTTAACAAATATATATGAAAATATAGAAAGAGATGGACGTGTACAAACAAAAATACTTGATGGTGTTTTAGTGCAAATCGCACTCAAAGAACTGCGTGAGAGATACCCTGATAAGTATGTGGTAATTCGTTCGACAAAAGACGGGCTTAAATATATAATCGTCAATGATTATCATCATCATTAAATGATGAATGAGACGATAGCTGCCATTGCAACAGCCAATGGTATAGGCTCAATTGCAATTATACGTCTAAGTGGTGAAAATGCTTTAGATATAACAAAAACGCTTACATGCAAAGATAACTTCATACCCAGACATGCAACACTTACAACTATTTATGATAATCAGAATGAACTTATTGATGAAGCGATTGTTATCTATTTTCAAGGACCATATTCATTTACAGCTGAAGATGTTGTTGAAATCCAATGTCATGGTGGTTTTATTGTTGCCCAGAGCATACTTAGTGCAACTCTTAAAGCTGGGGCAAGGCTTGCTAATGCTGGTGAGTTTTCTAAGCGTGCTTTTTTTAATGGTAGAATTGATTTAAGTGAAGCAGAAGCTATTGCGCAGCTCATAGAAGCAAAAAGTGAAGATGCTGCAAAGATTCTTGCTTCACAAATGAAAGGTTCCTTAAAAGAATTTATAGAACAAGTGCGTAATGACATTATCCATATATTAGCCTACAGTGAAGTGACTATTGATTATGCTGAAGAGGATTTGCCTAAAGATTTGGTAACACAAATACAAGCCAAACTTGATGAACTGTATGCGTTACTTGAAAAGACCCTTATTGCTTCAAAGTCACGACAAGGACTAATGCAAGGTTTTCGCGTTGCTATTATCGGGAAGCCAAATGTTGGAAAAAGCTCGTTATTAAATTCACTTTTAAATTATAACCGTGCCATTGTCAGTGACATAGCGGGAACAACACGTGATACAATTGAAGAACAGGTAAAAATTGGAACGCATTTAATTCGTATAGTTGATACAGCAGGTATCAGAGAAGCAAATGATGAGATAGAACGTATCGGGATACAACGCAGTCTCGAAGCGATGGATGAGAGCGATATAGTCATAGCTTTGTTTGATGGTTCGTGTGAAGCAAATGCAGAAGACAAAGAAATTCTCAATCTCATTAATGAAAACAAAGCGAATAAAGAGATTCTTATTGTAAAAAATAAAATAGATTTAGCACAAAAGTTTTTGTTAAAAAATTTGACTTTTGAGTTGGAATTAAACTCTAAAAATGATGTCACAGCTTTGGTAAAAAAACTGGAGGCAATAATGAATGAGAGGAATGAGAGTGATGAAATTATGCTCATTTCTGAGCGTCAAATCTCTGTTGTACAAGCTACAATGCAAAATATAAAAGAGGCTTATGAACCTTTAGCTGAACAAGAACTTGAAATTTTTTCTTTTCATCTAAATGAGGCAGTGAAAGAGATGGCAAGTATTACGCGTCCTTTTGAAAATGATGAAATGCTTGATAAAATGTTCGGCTCATTTTGTCTGGGAAAATAATTTTGAAATACATTGCAATAGATTTAGGACTTAAGCGTATAGGTATGGCATATTCTGCATATAAAAACATAGTTACCCCTTTGCCTGCTGTGATAAGAAAAAATCGTAATCAAGCTTCGGCAGAAGTTAAAAAAATTATACAAGAGTGGGAAGCAGATGCTGTCATCATTGGTATTCCTCTTGGTGGAAGTAGTGAAGATGAAATGCGAAGACGGGTTGAACATTTTATGAATCTTATCGATTTTGAAGGTGAAATTTTTTATCAAGATGAAGCTGGTAGCTCTCTTGAAGCTGAAAATATGATGAAAGGCGAAATGAAATATATTCGTGATGGCAGAATTGATTCCATTTCGGCTATGATTATATTGCAAAGATATTTGGCTAAGAAAATTCTAACTTAGTAGAAGTTCAGATACATTTGAAAAATTTAGCGGCCTCTTTTTCGTCATCGCTGCATTTGTCTTTTTCGTATAAAGGGTCTTCTCTCATCATGTTTTTTATTTCTTGTTCGCAATAATTAAAGAGAACTTCTTGTGCTTTTTTATCATTTTTTAAAAATCCAAGTCCGCTGAACTGATAAGGTTCTTCTTGCTCTATACAAAAAAGTGTTCCTTCACACTCTTCTTCAAGTATATCAACCAGTGTTCTATAATTTATATTAAATTCAGTGGCATTCCAGCCTATCGCTTCAAGTGCTTCATCAGCGAATTTATCAACACCGTCTCCTGTGGTGTCATCATAAGAAGCTCGTGATGTATTGACTTTAATAAGTTCCTGCCAGTTTGAAAATGCTTTAATAAGAACTCTGTTGTCATCTTCGACTATTTGATAGTTTGTACCAAATATTTCTGCAAGAGAAGGCTCTCTCCTTCTTATAAGTGTGTTGGTAGATTGAGAACTATGTTTTCCTTGATAAATTAAAATCTCTTTTTTATAAAAAGGTGCATATTTTATTTCGCCTTTTATGTTAATACCATACTCTTTTGCCGAATTTAGAGCATTAAGAAGCTCTTGTTTATCTACTATAATGATTTCATTAAAAAGATTGAATTTTTTCATATTTTCTCCAAATATTTTTCATATTATACAGAGTATGCGATTAATCTAATAATAGTTTTACTATAATTAGAGTATAATATGACAAATTTTTCAAGGGATATGCTCTTGAAGTTCAAGGAAATGTAATGGCATTAAATGTGTACTATGATAAAGATTGTAATATTGACTTAATTAAAGCTAAAAAAGTAGCAATGATTGGATTTGGTTCTCAAGGACACGCTCACGCTGAAAACTTAAGAGATAGCGGTGTTGAAGTTGTTGTTGGACTTCGTAAAGGTGGGTCTAGCTGGGCAAAAGCTGAGGCTAAAGGTTTTGAGGTTTTTACTGTTGCTGAGGCAACTGCAAAAGCAAATGTTATAATGATTTTACTGCCTGATGAAGATCAAGCTAGAATCTACAAAGAAGAGATTGAACCTAACTTAAATTCAGGCGATACAATTGCTTTTGGTCATGGTTTTAATATTCACTATCAAAGCATTATTCCAGCATCTGACATTAATGTTACTATGATTGCACCAAAAGCACCAGGACATACTGTACGTTCTGAATTTGTTCGTGGTGGTGGTATTCCTGACCTTATTGCTGTTGGTAATAATCCTGCTGGCAATACAAAAGAGTTAGCACTCTCTTATGCGTCTGCAATTGGTGGTGGTCGTACTGCTATTATTGAGACAACTTTCAAAGATGAAACGGAAACTGACCTTTTTGGAGAGCAAGCTGTTCTTTGTGGTGGTGTATCTTCTTTAGTTCAAGCTGGTTTTGAAACATTAACTGAAGCTGGTTATGCTCCTGAAATGGCATACTTTGAGTGTCTTCATGAACTTAAACTTATTGTTGATTTAATGTTTGAGGGTGGAATTGCCGATATGAGATATTCTATCTCAAATACTGCTGAGTATGGTGACTATGTTTCTGGTAAACGAGTTATTAATGCTGAAAGTAAAGCTGCAATGAAAGAGATTTTAAAAGAGATTCAAGATGGTAGATTTGCAAAAGACTTCATTTTAGAAGGTCAAGCAGGATACCCTCGTATGAATGCTGAGAGAAACAACGCTCGTGCTTCATTGATTGAACAAACTGGTGTGAAACTACGTAAAATGATGCCGTGGATATCAGCAAACAAAATAGTAGATACTACTAAAAACTAAAATAAGCACGTAGCTACTGCGTTGCTCACTTTGTCAGGTACCAGTCATACGCTTCCTCAGCGTATGCCTTGTATCTCTATACTTCTTTTAGTTTTTCAATTATCTTTATAGCATTTAATTTTGTTATAATCTTTACAAAAAAGAGAACTTTTGGCAAAACGCATATTTATTACCGCTACAAATACTGACATTGGAAAAACATATACTACAAAATTACTGTTAAAGTCATATGCTTCGCGTGGTTTACGTGTTGGGGTGATGAAACCTATTGAAACGGGTGTTGTGGATGGGTTTTACCCAGATGGAAGTGAACTTTTGTCTTTGGCTAGGGAGTTAAACCCCAAATTTAAAGATATACAAATCCAAGATATTGTTCCCATTACTTATGAACTTCCTGCGGCACCTTTTGTAGCTTCAAATAATAAAACACTTGATATAAATAGTTTACATGTAAAGATGCAAAAGCTTGAAAAACTTTGTGATGTGTTAGTCATTGAAGGGGCGGGTGGATTATATGTGCCTTTGGATAAAGAATATATGATGATAGATTTGATAAAAGAGTTTGATGCTTGTACATTGTTGGTAACACATTGTGCTTTGGGTTGTATTAATGATACACTTTTGAGTAAAAAAGTTTTGGAAGATAAAAAGATTTCGTATATTATAGGGTTTAACTGTAAAAAAGAAGACAAGGACTTCTTGCATGTAAGCCAGCCGTATTTTGATAAAAGTGGTTATAATGTGCTTAAAATTGATGATGATATTGACACGCTGGGTCAACTCTTGTATAATTTGTAAATTAAATACCTTTAGGATGAAAATGCAGCATTTAATACGAACCGATGATTTTAGTAAAGAAGAAATTTTAGAAATTTTGGCAGATGCTAAAAAATTCAGTGATGGTCATTTTGAAAGAATCTTACAAGATAAAATCATCATTACACTTTTTTTTGAAAACTCCACTCGTACAAAAAGTTCTTTTGAAATTGCGGCGAAAAGGCTTGGTGCAGAGATAGTACATCTTGATGTGACGAAAAGTTCTACAAAAAAAGGCGAAACACTGGTAGATACGGCAATGAACCTTGATGCAATGAAACCGCATGCTATTATTGTTCGGCATGAAAATGCTGGAGTACCGCAAATCCTTGCAAAACATACAAAAGCAAGTATCGTCAATGCAGGTGACGGTGCTCATGCCCATCCTTCGCAAGCACTTTTAGATTTATACACGCTAAATGAGCATTTTGATTCACTTGAAGGCAAAAAAATAGCCATTGTCGGCGATATTAAAAATTCTCGTGTGGCAAACTCGAATATAGAACTTTTAACACGTTTTGGTATGGAAGTTATTTTAGTCGCACCACCGCACTTTTTGCCTAAAACGACGCTACACACAACACATTATTTAAAAGAGATTATTGATGAAGTAGATGCCATAATGAGTTTGCGTACGCAAACAGAGAGACACTCTTCGCAAAGTTATGCTTCTCTTAAAGATTATGCAAGTGATTTTTGTATAACTGAAGAACTTGTAGGAGAGCGAGACATTATACTTCTGCATCCAGGACCTGTTCATAGAAATATAGACATCAGTGATGCAATGCTTGAAGATAAGCGATGTAAAGTACTCGAACAAGTCAGCAATGGAGTAAATATAAGAATGGCGATACTCAAAAAACTGATTGCCTAAATATGAGTTTTGAAAAGATAAATGTTTTAGCAAAACAAAGAAAGCCTTTTTTATTTGTGAGTGATTTCAAAGGGCAAAGAGTTGAAGTCGTTTTGCTTGAAAATTTAAAAGATGAAGATATAGAATTTTGTATTGATGAAACATATACGCAGGTACAGCATTCGCATACTTTGCAAACAAGAGCTATAAATTTTACGGAGTATAAAAAAAAGTTTGATGCGGTCATAGAAAAGATAAAATTGGGTGAGACCTATATTTTGAATTTGACACAGGCAACACCCATTGAAACAGAACTCTCTTTGTGCGAGATGTTTCGACTTTCTAATGCCCATTATAAACTCCGTTATAAAGATGAATTTCTTTGTTTTTCTCCTGAAAAATTTATACAAATTTCTGAGAATAGAATAGACACTTTTCCTATGAAAGGTACGATTGATGCATCATTGGAAAATGCTAAAGAAAAAATACTTACCGATGAAAAAGAGATGGCAGAGCATATAATGATAGTTGATTTGCTTAGAAATGACCTTTCTATAGTTGCGTCACATGTAAAGGTAGAAAAATTTCGATATTTACAGAGTATAGAAGCGGGAGAAAAAGAACTCTTACAGGTGAGCTCACATATAAGTGGCTTATTAAAAGAGAATTGGCAAGATGAATTAGGTACACTTTTGCGTAGCTTAATTCCAGCTGGGAGCATTAGCGGTGCACCAAAGAAAAGCACTGTAGAAATTATTGAAAATATTGAAGGGTATGCACGAGGATTTTTTAGTGGTGTTTTTGGTGTTTTTGATGGAAATTCTCTCGATAGTGGCGTGATGATACGTTTTATAGAAAAAACAGCAGATGGGTATTTGTACAAAAGTGGCGGAGGCATTACTTTGGATAGTGATGTACAATGTGAATATAGAGAATTGCAGGATAAAATATAC
>JALUBM010000122.1 GCA_027044845.1 Sulfurimonas sp. | reverse complement strand
TGAATAAAGAATCGGCAGTAAATTTATCAGTTACATGTAACGCTAAAAGAGAAATAAAGGAAAATTATTATCCTTTAAGGTTGAGTGTGTAATAATAACGGCATATTTCAAAATAAAGGTGTTATGATGAGAAAGTACGAAACATATAGATGTAATAAATGCGGTAGTATTGTAGAAGTGCAAGAAGTCGGTGGTGGAGAGTTACATTGCTGTGGACAGGCAATGGAAATGATTACGCAAAACCTTACACTTGTGAACCTAATGAAAGCTTTTGCAGGAGAGTCGCAAGCCAGAAATAAGTATGAATTTTACGCAAAAGTAGCTCAAAAAGAGGGCTATCGTGATATAGCAGCACATTTTCAAAGAGCGGCAAATAATGAAATTCGTCATGCAAAATTAGAATTTGCACTGCATAACAGACTTAAAAACAAGAGTGAAGAGAGTTTTGGAAATACGGCAGAAAATCTTCAAGATGCTATCAATGGCGAACATTATGAAAATTCTGACATGTATCCAGATTTTGCGCAGATTGCAAAAGAAGAGGGCGATAAAGAAGCCGCTGCACTATTTACTGCAATAGGTAAAGTTGAAATAGAGCATGAAAAAATGTATAAAATGCTTTTAGAACGTCTTACATCAGGGTATGAATTTGAGAGCGATGAAGAAGAGGCTTGGATATGTGAAGTCTGCGGACATGTACACTATGGTAAAAAACCGCCAAAAAAATGTCCTGTCTGTAAACATCCTCAAGAGTATTTTTCACGATTGATAGAGAGTAAATAGATATGACTACTTGCATAAATGTTTATTCTATAGTTGTATAATAGTGTGAAATTTATGAAAGTGAGAATAATTTATGAATAAAATTAGAAAAATATTAATTGCTAATAGAGGTGAAATTGCTTTACGCATTATACGTGCATGTAAAGAACTGCAGATGAAGAGTGTTGCTATCTATTCTGAGGTTGACAGTGAAGGTGTGTGGGTAAAAAAAGCTGACAACTCTTGTCAAATAAGTGGTGATCCTGTAGAAGCGTATCTTGATTATAAAAAGATAATTGATATTGCCATCAGAACACGTTGTAATGCGATTCATCCGGGGTATGGATTTTTATCTGAGAGTGCTGAATTTGCTCAAGCATGTGCCGAAAATGACATAATATTCATAGGTCCAAAAGCAGAACATATTGCACTTTTTGGTGATAAAATGGCTTCTAAAACGGCTGTCAAAAAAGTCGGTGTTCCTGTGCTTGAAGGTACTGTTGAACCTATAACAAATGCAAGAGAGGGTGAAAAAATTGCAAGTGAGATAGGCTTTCCTGTTATCATAAAAGCGGCTTATGGCGGTGGTGGACGTGGAATGCGTATTGTACATAAAGCAGATGAATTTCAAGAACTTTTTGAATCCGCTACGAATGAAGCGATAAAATATTTCGGAAAAGGTGAGGTCTTTATTGAAAAATTTGTACAAAACCCTCGACATATTGAAGTCCAAATCGTTGCTGATAAATATGGAAATGTTGTCCATTTGGGGGAAAGAGATTGTTCTATTCAAAGGAGACATCAAAAAGTC
>JALUBM010000121.1 GCA_027044845.1 Sulfurimonas sp. | reverse complement strand
ATTAATATGAGGTATAAATTATGATTAATAAAATACAAAATGTAAAAAAAGAAGTTTCAAAAGTAGTGGTTGGTCAAGAAAAGATGATAGATTCTCTTCTTATTGCTCTTTTATGTGAGGGGCATATTCTTATAGAAGGAGTCCCAGGACTTGCAAAGACTACAACAGTTAATGCACTGTCCAAGGCTCTAGGACTTGACTTTAAACGTGCACAGTTTACGCCAGATTTACTCCCTTCAGACATTTTAGGAGCGGAAATATATGATCCGCAAAATAACCAGTTTAAAATTAAAAAAGGTCCGATTTTTACGAACCTTTTACTTGCAGATGAAATTAATCGTGCACCTGCAAAAGTTCAATCAGCATTGCTTGAAGTGATGCAGGAAAAACAAGTAACAATTGGTGACACAACATTTAAAATTGATTTACCGTTTTTTGTAATGGCAACACAAAATCCTGTTGAACAAGAGGGTGTGTATCAACTCCCAGAAGCACAGCTTGATAGATTTATGCTTAAACTTGTTGTTGGATACAACACGAAAAAAGAAGAACTTGAAATTGCAAGAAGAATTTCAAGTGGTAATTTTGAAACGATTACCCCAGTGCTTACTAAAAGTGAATTAGAAGAGTTAAAAAAAACTGTGAAAAATATACATGTTGATGAAGAAGTTGAAGCGTACATGATAGAACTTGTCAATGCAACAAGACATCCACAAGAATATGGATTGGATGAGATAAGAGAGTATATTCAGTTTGGTGCATCTCCTCGTGTAAGTATTGACATGTTTAAAGCAGTTAAAGCAATGGCATTTATGCGTGGTAAAGATTTTGTAACGCCTGTAGATGTTGCCTACATCGTAAAAGAACTGATGCGTCATCGCCTTGTTCTTACCTATGAAGCAGAGGCTGAAGGAATAACAGCGGATGAAATCATTCAAAAAGTGCTTGAAACCGTAGCAATACCATAAGGTCGCACGCATGAGTAAATTACAAAAAGTACTTGTACGGGCTCGCCGTCAAGTTTTTAGTGAGATGGTTGGAAATAATTCGTCTATTTTTCAAGGTGAAGGTTATGATTTTATAGAACTTCGTGAATACATGCCTGGTGATGATATTCGCCATATAGACTGGAATATTACGGCAAAACTACAAAAACCATACATTAAAATATTTCGTGAAGAGAGAGAATTAAATGTTGTTATCGCTTCTATGCTTAACGGCAGCGTCTATTTCGGTTCTAAACGGTTTAAGCAAGATGTTATAGCTGAAATTACGGCAATGCTGAGCTTTTCTACGATTAAAAACGGTGATTTATTGAGTACATACATTTTTAGTGACAAAATGGAATCATTTTTGAAACCAAGCAAAAAGCTTCTTCAGGTGCATAAAGCAGCGGATGAAATTTTGAACTTTGACCCTCTAAATAAAAAGGCAGATTATAAAGTTCTGGCAGATACCTTGTTCAAACGGCTCAAACGAAAATCTTTAATCGTAATCATAGGTGATTTCTTTGAAATACCTGATTTTAAAGTATTGGCAAAAAAACATGAAGTTGTTGCTGTGATAGTAAGAGAC
>JALUBM010000120.1 GCA_027044845.1 Sulfurimonas sp. | reverse complement strand
GTGGTTACCCTAAAATTTCAAAAATTATATCATTTGCGTAACATCTAGCTATTAAAAAAGGTTTAAAAAATTATAAAGCACTCTTTGCTGCTGCGATAGCTTCAGCATAATCAGGCTCACTTGTAATTTCTGGAACAACTTGTTTATAAGTTACTTTCCCATCATTACCAATTACAAAGATAACTCTTGCTGTAATTCCTGCTAAAGGACCATCAGCCAAAAGTACACCATAAGCATTAGCGAAATCTTTGTTTCTAAAATCTGAACATACTTTTAGATTTTCAATACCAGCTGCTCCACACCATCTAGCTGCTGCAAATGGTAAATCCATAGATACAGTAATCACTTCAACACCCTCTAAAGACGCTGCTTCTGTATTAAATCTTCGAGTCTCAGCATCACATACACCAGTATCAAGTGAAGGTACTGCAATTACAAGTTGGACTTTACCCTCTCCACCAATTGTCTCATTTTGAAGCATTGGGTCACAGTTTACTACTGTTACTACAGGTGCACTATCACCTACATTGATTTCTGTCCCTGCTAGATTACATACTGTGTCATTTTTAAATGTTACTGTTGCCATTATTTTTCCTTAAAATATTTTTTGTAAAGATATTATGACTTAAATAAGATAAAATTACTCTTAATTAGAAATTATATTGTTATTAAGTTTCAATTGGTAACAGATATACGATATAAACTACTCCACTTTCATAGATAAATCTATCCAATTTGCTTGATGTATTATCGCTCCTGAGCTTATCGCATCTACACCAGTAAGAGCTATCTCTTTTATCGTATCAAGTGTTACATTTCCACTCGCTTCAAGGAGTATATGAGGATAATTCGTATCTCTATACTCTACTACCTCTTTGGTGAGTGCAAGACTCATATTATCACACATCACTATATCGGCCCTTGCACCCATAGCCCTCTTGACCATCTCCATATCTTCACACTCTATCTCTATTTTAGAAGTAAAGGGTATCTGTTTGCGTACACTCTTCATAAATCCATCAAGGTCATCAATAGTTTTGAGGTGTGTATCTTTGAGCATCAAAGAGTCATCTAACCCCATTCGGTGATTTATCCCACCACCACACCGTACAGCATACTTCTCAAAAACTCTTAAAAGAGGTCGAGTCTTACGAGTATCAAGAAGCGTCACACCTGTACCATCTATAGCCTCCACATAAGAAGCCGTCAAAGAGGCTATAGAACTAGCATGAAGAGCAATATCCAAAATACTCCTCTCTAGTGAAAGAATAATCTTCGAATCACCCTCTATAAAAAGAAGTTTCTCCCCAATCTCAAAAGCCTCACCATCGTCAATATGCCACTCTAAACTTAGCTTGTAAATATCAGCAAATGTATCTATATACTCTCGCCCTGCAAATACTCCACTACTTTTGGCTATGATAAAAGCTCGTATATTTTTGCTTGTAGTTATGCGTGAAAATAGGTCTCCTCTACCTATATCCTCTGCGACCATTGATTTTATAAATTGTTCTTTTTGCATTTTTTTCCTTTACTTTAATAAAAAGTTTACAACTCTCCAATAGCCTCTTTTATAT
>JALUBM010000119.1 GCA_027044845.1 Sulfurimonas sp. | reverse complement strand
GGATGAAATAGAATACAAATTATATATTGATAATGTAATCAGACGAGTTGAATCGGCACGCTTAAAAGTGAGTGAACATCATATAGTTAAAATTGTAGCTGTAAGTAAGTATTCAACAAGCAAGGATATTCAAAAGCTTTATAACATCGGGCAACGTGCGTTTGGTGAAAATAAAGTACAAGATTTAAGAGCCAAAGCAAAAGAACTTGAAGATTTACCAATTGAGTGGCATTTTATAGGCAATTTACAAAAAAATAAGATAAATAATCTTCTTGATATTAATCCATCTCTTTTTCAAGCACTTGATTCTCTTGAACTTGCACAAGAACTACAAAAAAAACTTACGGCAAAAGATATGATATTAGAGTGTTTAATTCAAGTCAACTCCGCTAAAGAAGCAACAAAGCACGGCTTTATGCCTGAAGATGCCGTTGCGGCTTATAAACAGATTATGGCAGAATGCCCAAACATAAGACTCAAAGGTGTTATGAGCATCGGTTCGCATACCGACAATAAACAACTTGTGAAAAAAAGTTTTGAAACAACGCATGCAATCTACAAACAGCTTCCAAATGCCACTATCTGTTCTATGGGCATGAGTAAAGATTTTGAACTCGCAATTGAGTGTGGTTCAAATATGGTACGATTAGGTTCTATTATGTTTAATATTTAATCATTTATTCTTTTTAAATCTCACCGCATGACTTACGGGGTTAGCAATGAGATTTTTTTGATACTCTATCATCTTAATAAAAGGTGTTAAAAAATTATGCAACTTTTTTTGTGTTATATCTTCAATATTCCAGTCATTTAACAATTCCAAAACAACCAAAGTCGATTCTATAGTGGAAAGATAATTTTTATCTGGCTGTATTTTTATCTGGTATTGCGAAGTCTTAGTTGTTATAAAGCTCATATGTTTAAGCCTTTGCAGATTTTTACTTTGCGTAAACATCTTCTTTGTGCAAGCCCAAGTAGAATCAATCAAGAAAATGGCTAAAGGCTTATTACCACTCTTGGGATAAGTTGTCGTCAAATTAAGCGAATTTTGTGAAGGAAAAAGTATATAACTCTCGTGCGTGGTAATAATTTCGTTTATTTTTCTATTACATGTAAAGTCTATGCCTACAAAAAGTTCAGAGTTATCAAGACTTTGGTGTGTAAAATGTCCAGTATTATTTTTTACCTTTTTAAACTCTTTTGGATGCATCAGCACCACAAATTTCGTATCTGTTTTTATATGTTGGAAATGTTGACACATACATGAGCTTTTTGGTCTGTAGCACTTGTAACACTTCTCTCTATCGCCATAATAAGTTTTCATTAACGCAATTATACTAAAATTACATTATGAATGAAAAGAATTATGATGTTATAGTTATTGGAAGTGGAGCAGCTGGCATTATTTCAGCTATAGTAGCTGCAAGAGCAGGCAAAAAAGTTCTGCTTTTAGAAAAACTTGCAAAAATAGCTTCAAAATTAAAAGCAACGGGGGGAGGTAGATGTAATCTAACAAATACGCTCTCAAATGAAGATTTTATGGATCGCTTTGGCAGAGAAGGACGCTTTATGCAAGAT
>JALUBM010000118.1 GCA_027044845.1 Sulfurimonas sp. | reverse complement strand
CTTAATAGACACTCCTATTAATTATTTTAAAGGTGGATATTATTTAGACGCTAATGATGCCTATCTCATTGTAAAACTGCCAAAAGAGAGATATTTCGGTGCAAAGTATCTGGTTTTGAAAAATAAAATATCTTATGCACCCGTATATGAAAAAGTTTTTATCATACTTTTTACGATAGTGATTTTTGTGTTTATACTTAGTCTTTTCTTTTTAGGAACTTTCGCAAAACCATTTAAAAAAATAAACAAACAGTTAGACAATTTTATAAAAGATTCCATGCATGAGATAAATACGCCACTTTCTATTATTAATGTAAATATTGACCTTTATAGCAGAAAAAATGAACCCAACAAATACATGCAGCGAATGAAAGCCGCGGCGAAAGTCCTCTCAAATATTTATAATGATATGGATTATCTCATTAAACATGAACGTCTGGTGCATGAAAAAAAGGATATTAATCTCAGTGAGTTCTTAAAAGAGCGGATTGAATATTTTAATGAGGTTGCCCGTATGAAAAATATTACCATCAATACCTCAATACAAGATTGCGGCAGTGTATATATGAATGATAAAGAGCTACAACGACTGATTGATAATAATATATCCAATGCCGTCAAGTATTCACATGAAAATTCATTTATAGATATAAAACTTTATATTGAAGATGAAAAATGCCACTTGAGTTTTAAAGATTATGGTGTGGGTATAGAAAAAGTTGAGAAAATATTTAGCCGCTATTATAGAGAAGATAGTAGTAAAGGTGGATTTGGAATAGGACTTAATATTGTCAAGTCTATTATAGAAAAAGAAAATATAGAACTCAAAATAGAATCTTTGCCACATGAAGGAAGTCTCTTTATCTACACATTTGCACTTAACTTTAAAAAATGAATATAAATAAAACTGATTTTACATAAATTTTACATTGAACAGTTACACTTACTCCATAAAACATAGAGGAGGAACAAAAATGAAGAGAACCATTATGATGTCATTACTTGTAGGTGCGTCATTGTTTGCTACTGATTATGCAAAAGTGATAACGCATCCAGATGTAAGTAAGATGATACAAAAAGATTTGTTGGCACCACCGAAGGTATATATGATGCCTACTGGTTGTATCACGAATGACCCTGATGCCATAGCAAGAGGAAAGTATATATTTAATAACTTAAATGGTAAAAAAGCGAAAAAGACTCCACCGAAAGGGTTATCAAGAAAAACAAAAAATGGGAAACCAAAACAGTATGGAAACTGTGTTGCATGTCATAATATTGAAGGTGCAAAAGGTGCTGGAAATATTGGACCAAATTTATCACACTATAAAAAGAACTTTATAGATAGTGGTGCAAGAACAGATGCATTTGTTTATCAAAAAATTGCTGATGCTCGTATTGATAACCCAACAACCCATATGACAATTAACTTAACAACCAAGTTATTCACTCCAAGAGAAGTATGTGACATTGCTTCATATATTGTATCTCCAAAATAAAAAAAGGAAAGTAAACTATGCAAAGAAGAGATTTTTTCAAAAAACTAGGTACTGTAGCTGTTGTAACTGCTGTTGTTCCAGCTATGAGTTTTGCTGGTAATGCAAAACCAGTAGGTCCAAACAAAATGGATTTTAAAACAGCAGTAAATGCGATAACAGGCGGTAAAACACCTCAAAAATCGAATAAAGTGAAGTTAAAAACACCTGAAATCGCAGAAAATGGAGCAGTTGTTCCAGTTACTGTTAGTGTGGATTCTCCTATGACAGATACAGACTATGTAAAAGCCATTCATATATTAGATGGTAAAAATTCAAATGCTCGTTGTATTGATGTGTTTTTAACACCTGCAAACGGAAAAGCAATGTTTTCTACACGTATAAAGCTTGGTGGTACACAGGATGTAACTGCTTTAGTAGAGTTAAGTAATGGAGAATTTCTAATTGCTTCACAAAGTGTAAAAGTAACTATTGGTGGTTGTGGTTGATTATAGTTTTTAACCAAAAAATATAAAAAAATATAAAAAAGAAGAGGATAAAAAAATGTCAAAAGCTAGAAAATCACTGATTAAAATCAAACCAAAAAGATATAAAGACGGGGAAATCGTAAAAGTTAGTTTTATGGTAATGCACCCAATGGCGACAGGAATGGGAAGAGATAAGAAGACTAAGAAAATTATTCCTGCAAAATACATTAACAGTGTTAAATTTGTTTATAACGGAAAAGAGATTACACATATGACTGTCTGGGAATCTCTTTCTGTAAATCCAGTTTTCACAACATATATGAAAATTAATGGTAAAGGGAAACTTACTGTTACATATACAGATAATACAGGTGAAATGAACGAAAAAACTAAAAAGATTAAACCAAGAGGGTAATCAAATGAAAACAGGTATTAAAATAGCTCTATCAGTTGCAATGCTTGCTTCATTATCTTTTGGTGGTGAACAATTTGCAATGAGTGCAGCAGACCGTGCAATGTATGCAGAAATGTCAGAAAATAACCCTGCAGATATTATGGTCGCAGATGGTGAAGAACTCCTAGGATATATGGGTGGAGACGAGGGTCTTGCCAAATATCTTGGTGTAAGCGAAGATGATTTGCCTACTTATATAGCAGGATTTCCTCGCTATATTAAAAAATTTGGTATGGTTGTAGGACTTGATCAGGTTATTCAAGCTATGATGGCTGATGGTGGAAATAAGCCATTAAAACTCAAAAGCGGAAATATGTTTTCTCTTTTGGCATATGTGAAATCAATTGCTAATGGTGAGAAAATAAATATTGATATTAATGCTAATCCGCAAATGAAAGCAGCCTATGCCTTAGGTGAAAAAACATTTATGACAAGACGCGGTGGTCGTGGATTATCATGTAATTCTTGTCATTCATCTGATGTAGTGGGTAGAGTTTTAAGAACGCAAAAATTACCTGACCTTGGTGCAAAAGGTGCAAAATCTGCTGCAACTTGGCCAGCATACAGAATGACAAAATCATCTTTAAGAACAATGCAACGTCGTTTTCAGGGATGTATGAAAAATGCACTTTTAAAAGTACTACCAATTGGTTCTAAGCAAATGGTGGCATTAGAAGTTTATTTAACAGCTAAATCAAAGGGAAGTGAAATATCTATTCCTGGGTTAAAAAGATAAAGGTTAATAATGGAAATTTCAAGAAGAGACTTTATGCATATTGCCGCGATATTTGGACTGGGAGCTGCTACAAGCAGTTTTGCTAGTTCAAAAGCAATTGAGCAAATAGGTCTAAAAGATATATATGAATTTGATTCTATGGGTAATTTTACACTTATGCATATTTGTGATTTACATGCTCACATCAAACCACTGTACTGGAGAGAACCATCAACGTTGATTTCTGCTCCAAATTTGGTAGGAACACCAGGATTTTTGTGTGGTGAATCTTTTGAAAAATTTTATGGATTAGAACCAAGTTCTTTGGATGCTTATTTTGATACATATATGGATTTTAATGCATTAGCTCGTAAATTTGGAAAAATGGGTGGTGTCGCGCATATTAAAACATTAACAAATCACATCATTAAAGAACGTGGTAAAGAAAATGTTTTATTCCTTGATTCTGGTGATACATGGCAAGGAACAGGTGTTGCATTAAAAAGTCGTGGTGAGGCCATTGTAAAAGCACAAAACTATCTTGGTATTGATACTATGGTAGGACATTGGGAATTTACGTATGGTAAAGAGAGAGTAAGAGAACTTATTGACAAACTTGATGCAAAATTTATCTCTCAAAATGTTGTAGGGGATGACCCTTTTTCTGATGAATATGAAGAACTGATATTTGAACCATATACTATTGAAGAGAGAGGTGGTGCTAAAATTGGTATTATCGGTCAATCTTTTCCATTTACATCGACTGCAAATCCTAAAGAATTTACAGAAGGTTGGAGCTTTGGTCTAAGAATGGATACGCTTCAAGACTATGTTAATGAGCTTAAAAATGAGAAAAAAGTTGACTGTGTTGTTGTACTTTCTCATGATGGTTTTAGCGTTGATCAAGAGGTAGCACGCCAAGTTAAAGGAATTGATTTTATCTTAAGTGGGCATACGCATGACCCTTCACCAAAGCCTATTACCATTAATGATACGGTAATTGTTATTGCTGGTAGTCATGGTAAATATATTGGTCGCCTAGATATTGATGCAAAAGATGGAAAAGTTAAAGGGTATGAATATAAACTTATTCCTATTGCTTCAACTCTTATTCCTGCAGATCCTGAGGGTGTGAAACTTGTTGATGAACTTTATGCTCCTTATGACAAAGAGTTTAATGAAGTACTTGGAAGAACAAAAGGAATGCTTTATAAAAGGGATACATTCTTTTCAACTTTTGATCAGCTTATAAATGATGCTGTAATGGATGAAATGAAATGTGACATCTCTTTTACTCCAGGATACAGATGGGGAACGACAGTACTTGCTGGTGAAAATATTTTAATGGATAATGTTTACGAGATGTGTGCTATTACTTATCCTAATGTTTACACATTTGAATTAAAAGGTCAAAAAATTGCTAATCTTCTTGAAGATATTGCAGATAATGTTTTTAATGCAAATCCTTTGTATCAACAAGGTGGAGACATGAGCCGTCTTGGTGGTGCAACATATAGTATTGCCGTTTCAAACAAATCAGGTGAGAGAATATCTAAACTTATGATTGGCGGGAAGCCTATAGACTTACAAAAGACTTATGTCGTATCATCATGGGGTGGTAATTTACAAAAAGCAGGTTCTAATTTACAAAAAGATAAAATACGTCCTGTTTATGATGTAGTTCGTGATTACATTAAAAGAGAAAGAGTAGTTGATGTAAGTAATAAAGCTAATGTTACTTTGGTTGACTATAATTGTGGTTGCCCAACTAAGGGTTCCAGGGGCTGTTAATCAGCTTTTAAGAGTAAAAAAGAGGAAACAAAATGAAATTATTGAAATTAAGTGCTGTTGTGGCATTAACATGTGTATTGTCAATTACAGCAAATGCTGGTGAAAATAAGCCAAAACGTGAGTTGAAAAACAATATGATGGTGAAAACAAATATTACACCAAAATCTGTTGATACTATTAAAGATGCTTTTGGCAAGGGTATGTTCTATGGTCGCTTGAGAATGAATTCTTTTAAATGGGACTGGAAAAATGAAACATTGGGAGCGAAAGGAACAAAAGACAACAAAGCATTCGGTTTAGGCGGGAGCATGATTTATAAAACTGCACCTTTTATGGGTCTAAGTGCTTTGGCTGGATTATATTATACAAGCAGTCCTTTCTCCGGTCTTCGTGAAGATGCTGCTGATGTACATTATTTAAAAGCAGGAAAAGATACTATTAGCCGTGAACAAGTTAAAAATGGTGGTGCATGGTCGTATGCAGTATTGGCACAGGCAAATATTGAGTATAAGTATTCAAAAACAAAATTTAAAGCAGGTCGTCAAATATTTGAAAGTTTTTTAACAAAATCAAATGATACGAAAATGATTCCAAATACATTTGAAGGTTATACAATTGAAACAAAAGAGCTAGCAAATACACGTATTAGAGCTGCATATTTTACGGCACAAAAGCTTCGTGATCATACAACTTTTCATGATGTTATAACATTTAAAGATGGGTCTGGTGATTCTTGGGCAAATAATGATGATTCTGCAGTACATAAAGGTTTGACGTATGCAAACTTCAAAGCTGCTGGTAAAGATGTAAACCATGAACTTATTGTTGTAGATGCTAGAAATAAATCTATTAAGAACCTGAAAGTTGATGTGACTTATGGTGCTGTTCCTGATGTCATTTCTTCATTAACTGGTGAAGTAAATTATAAGATAGCTCTTCCAAATGGTTACTCTTTAACACCAGGTGTAAGATATATGAAACAGTTTGATAATGGCGGTGGTGCAGTTGGTGGGGCTAGCTTAAAAGGAAAACTTGTTGGATTAACTGGTACACAAAAAGGTTATACTGATGCTGCATCACTTGATAGTTCAATATGGATGGCTCGTTTAGTGTTAAAAAAAGGTCCTCTGAAGGCAAAAATAGGTTATTCGGCTGTTGAAGATGCAGCGGATATTGTGGCACCTTGGCGTGGATTCCCGACAGGTGGTTATACTCGTGCTATGGGACAATATAACTGGTATGCAAATACAAAAACATTTGATATTGAAGCAAATTATGACTTTGATAAAGCTGGTTTAGTCCCAGGTTTTAGTGCAATGGCTCGTTATGCAATTCAAAACTTTGATGAAGCAAAACAAGCAGCTGGTGTTCAAGCAGACAGCAAAATTTTACATATGGATTTTCGTGAAAACTTTAAAAATGGTTTGTATGCAAAACTTCGTGTTGGTTTAGTAAGTGCTGATGCTCGTGTCGGTGGTATCGATCAAGATTCATATAACGAGTATCGTTTTGAACTAAATTACTTATTTTAAAAAGGTTGTGCTTTGAAGTCATTTTTGTTAAGTATTGTACTTTTTCATTTTCTCCTTGCTTACGATTATAAACTTCAGCCCGTAAAAGTGGGTAAGTCTTCTACTCACTGCTTTTTTGGACTGCCTCAAGTGATGGATGAGCATAACAATGGTAACATGTCTAATTCATGTTTTGTTAATCTTGGGAGTAGCTATCTTGTAATAGATAGTGGTCCCACATATCAGTATGCTGCTCAAGCATATAAAAAAATGCAAACTATAAAAAAACTTCCTGTTTCTTATGTAATTGATTCACATGTTCATGATGACCATTGGCTGGGTAATAGTTATTATGTGACATTAGGAGCAAAAATCATTGGCTCAAAAGCATTTCAAGAACTTCCTAAACTTGATAAAACAAGGATGCAAAGAAGAATTTCTCCTGAAGCATATCAACAGACAAAGCAGATATTTCCGACTCTATTTGTAGATAAAGAAAAAGTTTTAGCGATTAACGGTAAAAAAATATATATAAAAAGTGTAAATCATAAAGCACATACAAACAGTGATCTTTACGTTTACATACCAAGTCAAAAGACAGTTTTTGTTGGTGATTTAGTCTTTAATCAAAGACTTCCTTCACTTCGAGACGGTGATATTAACGGTTGGATTGAAGCTCTTGATGCGATTAAAAAGATGAATGTGAAATATATTGTCGGTGGTCATGGAAAAAATATAGATAAGCATGCTGTTGATTTTACCTACACCTATCTTACAATCTTAAAAAATGAGGTGACAAAGAGACTTAAAGAAGGTGAAGGTATAGAAGATGTTGTGAATGAGGTCACGATGAAAAAATATAAAAATATACCTTTTTATAACTCGATTCATAGGCAAAATGTAGAAACGGTTTATAGAACATTGGAGTGGGATGTTGAATAAAATAATTATTTTACTTGTATTTTGTATTGTATCTTTATGGGG
>JALUBM010000117.1 GCA_027044845.1 Sulfurimonas sp. | reverse complement strand
GAGTGATAGACTTGTGACATATTTTAAATCCTTTGTTTCGTAACTCGGATTTTACTATTATGTTATTGAGTTATCGCTTTTATCTATGAAACTTGGCAACTACAATGTGGTGAAACTAGACACTTATACAGATATTTTTGATAAAAACTTTTTCTATCTTGTACATTTAGTTAAATGGCTTACTAACTTAGAAAAAGAATATGCAGATAACAATAAAAGATTTCTTAGTCTTACTGATGTTATAATCTTTGATGAAAATAATATAACATTAAATCCTATTATTAAAGTATATTTTGAAGATATTATAGATGACTTGATTGCTGACTATAGTGTAGTTGAAAAAAGTGACTATACTGATAAACTTCATAATAATTTAAATCTAAATGAGATTAATCCAATTTTAGATAAAGATTTAGGAGTTTATGCTAAACAATTACAAAACATATTCCCTAATCTTAATTTAGATTTGAATATACAAGAACAAATATTTAAATTTTCAAAAGATGATAAGACTAATAGATTTAATAGTTTGATAAATAAATATTTTGATAACAAATCATTAATAGAATTATTAGAGCATATAACTGTAAGAGATGATAAAAAAATCTTAGACTATAAAAATATAGATTGGGATACAAATATTCCTACTATTTTTGAATATTTAATTGGAATAGCTTGGTACTCTATTACAAATAGACAAGCAGATATAACAGATTTTCTTAATATGAGTTTAGATTCAAATTTACTACCTTTAAGATTTGCTGGTGGTGGACAATCAGATATAGTTTGCAAGTATCCAAGGCAAGATATATTAATTGAAGTTACATTATCTAATGATGAAAATCAAAGACGAATGGAGCTTGAACCAGTAAGTAGGCATTTAGGTAGATATTTATTGAAAGGCAATAATGCTTATGCAATTTTTATTGCACCTTATTTAGATCCAAATGTTTTAGTTGGATTTAGAAGTTATAAAAATTTAAACTATTATGATAAATCTAATACTTCAAAATTTGTTAATAATTTAAAAATAATACCACTATCAATTCAAGATATTATTTATATTTTAAAAAGTAATTTAGGATATGAATATCTTGAAACTTTTTTTAATACAATATATCAAGATGAAGAAAATGATGGATATAAATGGTATACAAATAAACTTAATCCAAAGCTTAGAGAAATACAATGCAGTTAAATCAAATTTACAATAATGATTGTCTTTCAATATTAAATAATTCTAATAAAATACAACCAAATAGTATTCAAGTAATTTTTGCAGACCCACCATATAATTTATCTGGAAATGGATTAAAATCAAAAAATAGTAAAACTGGTGGAGATTTCACAATGGTAAATGAAGATTGGGATAAAATGAAAGAAACTGACTTTATTAATTTCACTAATGAATGGATAAAATCTAGTAAAAAAGTTTTAAAACCAAATGGTTCAATATTTATAGCTTGTAGTTACCATAATATAGGCGAATCAATGATGAGTTTAAAAGCTAATGGCTTTGAAGTTAAAAATATTATAACTTGGAATAAATCAAATGCTATGCCAAATTTAACAAGAAGAGTTTTAACACATACTACAG
>JALUBM010000116.1 GCA_027044845.1 Sulfurimonas sp. | reverse complement strand
ACCCAAACGCAACAATGGTTATAAAATCTACTGTACCGGTAGGCTACACAAAAAGCATTAATGAAAAGTTCAATACAAACAACATTATATTCTCTCCAGAGTTTCTAAGAGAAGGAAAAGCACTCTACGACAATCTCTACCCAAGTAGAATCATCGTTGGTGAAAAGAGCCAAAGAGCAAAAACATTTGCAAACCTTTTAGCTGGTGGTGCAAAAAAAGAGAACATAGATATTCTCTTTACAGATTCAACTGAAGCAGAAGCTGTAAAACTCTTCTCAAATACTTACCTTGCTATGCGTGTAGCATACTTCAATGAACTAGACTCTTACGCGCAAGCACATAACCTTGATGCAAGACAGATCATAGAAGGTGTAGGGCTAGACCCAAGAATAGGAACCCACTACAACAACCCAAGCTTTGGATATGGTGGATACTGCCTTCCAAAAGATACTAAACAACTCAGAGCAAACTATGAAAATGTTCCATGTAACTTAATAACTGCCATAGTAGAAGCAAACAGTACAAGAAAAGACTTTATAGCAAAAAGCATTACAGATAGAAATCCTAATGTAGTAGGTATTTATAGACTAGTGATGAAATCAGGAAGTGATAACTTTAGAAGTTCTGCCATACAAGGCATTATGAAACGCATAAAAGCTAAAGGCATAGAAGTAGTAATATACGAACCGACATATAAAGAAGATGAGTTCTTTCACTCTAAAGTCATTAAAGATTTAGATGAGTTTAAAAAGATGAGTGATGTAATAGTAGCAAACAGACTCTCAGATGATATACGAGATGTACAAGAGAAAGTTTACACTCGTGATATCTTTAACAGCGATAGTTAAAATTTAAATTATAAGGAATGAAAGTGAGTAAAAAAAAAGTAGCACTAATAACAGGAATAACAGGACAAGATGGATCATACTTAGCAGAGTTCTTACTAAAAAAAGGTTATGAAGTACATGGTATAAAAAGAAGAGTTTCTCTTTTTAATACAGACCGTATAGATCACCTCTATCAAGATCCACATATTGAACACAGAGACTTCATTCTTCATTATGGTGAAATGACAGACTCTATGAACCTTACTCGTATCATTCAAGAAGTACAACCTGATGAAATCTACAATCTTGCTGCTATGAGTCATGTAGCAGTATCTTTTGAAACACCTGAGTATGTTGCAAACGCAGATGGTACAGGAACACTTAGAATCCTTGAAGCTGTAAAACTCTTAGGTCTCGCAAACAAGACAAGAATTTACCAAGCATCTACTTCTGAACTCTTTGGTAAAGTACAAGAGACTCCTCAAAGTGAAACTACTCCTTTTTACCCTCGTTCTCCTTATGCAGTAGCAAAAATGTATGCTTACTGGATAACGGTAAACTACCGTGAAGCATATGGAATGTTCGCATGTAACGGAATCCTCTTTAACCATGAGTCACCTGTGCGTGGTGAGACATTTGTTACAAGAAAGATTACCCGTGCAGCTTCTAAAATAGCACTCGGACTTCAAGATAAACTCTACCTTGGTAACCTTGATGCCAAACGAGATTGGGGTCATGCAAAAGACTATGTAAAAATGATGTGGCTCATTCTCCAAGCAGATGCACCAGAAGACTGGGTTATAGCTACAGGTGAGACTACAGCTGTAAGAGACTTCGTAAGAATGGCATTTAAATTTGCAGGTATAGAACTTAACTTTGTTGGCGAAGGTATAGATGAAAAAGGTATAGTCTCTTCTGTAGATAGAGCAAGACTTAAAGAGTTAGGCATAGAAAATGATACTCTTAAAGTAGGAGATGAACTAGTAGCAGTAGATCCTAAATACTTCAGACCAACAGAAGTTGATCTACTTCTTGGTAACCCTGCAAAAGCAGAAGAGAAATTAGGCTGGAGACGTGAGTACAAACTCAAAGAACTAGTAGATGATATGATGGCATCTGACCTCAAACTTATGACAAAAGATCAGTACCTTAAAGATGGTGGTTATACCATTATGAATTATTTCGAGTAGGGTGGTAGTTTATGGGAAAAACAATTTTAACATACGGAACGTTTGATTTATTTCATATAGGGCATTTGAAAATTTTACAGAATGCAAAAAAATATGGCGATAAACTAATTGTAGGAATCTCAACAGATGAATTTAATAAGGAAAAGGGTAAAAAAACCATTATTCCTTTTGAACAACGAAAAGAGATAGTTGAAAATATTAAATGTGTTGATATTGTAATTGAAGAAAATTCATGGGAACAAAAAATTGAAGATATTAAAAAATATTCTGTAGATATTTTTATTATGGGAGATGACTGGAAAAATGAATTTGACAACTTGAAAGATTATTGTGAAGTAAAATATTTATCAAGAACAAAAGGTATTTCTTCAACACAGTTGAAAAGTGTTTTAAATAGAGTTTCTGTTTCTAAAAATGAATTATTGCAAGCTTTTGATATACTAGAAAGGTTAAAACAAGATTTTGCATAGTTTGTAAAAGATTTAGAAAAAAGGGGAGGGGGAAGTGTTATGGAAAAAAAGATAAAAGCTGTAATCTTTGATATGGATGGTGTTTTAATTGAAGCTAAAGATTGGCATTATGAAGCCTTAAATGAGGCGTTGAGTCTTTTAGGAATGGGAATTAGTAGATATGATCATTTAGTCACTTATGATGGACTTCCAACAAGAAAAAAACTAGATATGCTTTCAAAAACTGAGGGACTTCCTAAAGGACTGCATCAGTTTATAAATGACATGAAACAAAAATATACAATGAATATTGTGTATACTGCGTGTAAGCCAACATTTCATCATGAATATGCCTTGAGTAAATTGAGTAAACAAGGGTATAAGATGGCGGTGTGTTCTAACTCCATAAGAAATACCATTGAAATCATGATGGAAAAATCATTTTTATCAAAATATTTTGAATTTTATGTATCAAATGAAGATGTTGAAAATGGAAAACCAGATCCAGAAATGTATAATTTAGCAATAAAAAAGCTAGGTTTAACACCACATGATTGTATGATTATTGAAGATAATGAAAATGGTATCAAAGCTGCAAAAGCAAGTGGAGCGTGGGTAATGGAAGTAGATACTGTGGATGATGTAAATTTGGAAAATATACAAAAACATATAGCTATGTTTGAAGGGAGAATGTAATGTTAAATATACTGATACCTTTAGCTGGAAATAATATATTTGAACATGATTCAGAGTATTTATATCCTAAACCTTTGATTGAAGTTCATGGAAAAACAATTTTGGAACATGTCATAGATAATTTTAATCAGATTGAGAAAAAAAAGCAATATATTTTTATTCTCAATAATGAAGATTGTAAAAAATATAATTTAGATGATACTATAAAATTGTTAGTTGAGAATGTCAAAATCATTAAATTAACAAATACAACAAAAGGTACTTTATGTACAGCATTAATGGCTATTGAAGAAATAAATAATGATATTCCTTTAATAATAACTAATGCAGACCAAATATTTCAGAAGTCTATGTGTGAACTAGTTAATAAATTTGAAAAATTTGATGCGGGTGTACCTATTTTTGCGTCAGTTCACCCAAGATGGTCTTATGCTCGAATAAATAATGAGAATCAAGTTGTGCAAACAGCTGAAAAAAAACCATTGAGTAAAAATGCTATTGCAGGCTTATTTTATTATAAATATGGAAAAGATTTTATAGAAAGTGCAATGAATGTCATACGAAAAGATGCTAGTTTAAATGATAAGTTTTATATTTCATCTACCTTAAATGAAATGGTGTTAAAAAATAAAAAGATAACTGCAATAAAGATAGATAATAATCAGTATTATTCATTTTATACACCACAAAAAATAAAAGATTTTGATAGACGAAATAAAGATATAAGAAAAACTAATGATTAATATAGTAATACCAATGGCAGGTGCTGGAAGTAGATTTGTAAATGCCGGATATACAACACCTAAGCCATTTATTGATGTTGCGGGTAAAACGATGATAGAAAGAGTTTTAGAAAATTTATCTTATCCAAATGCACGCTATATTTTAATTGGAAGAAAAGAACATCTTGAAAAAGAAAAGAAACTTGTACAAAGCATAGAGGAAAAATATAATGTACTTTTTATTCCTATTGAGCATTTGACAGAAGGTACCGCGTGTACTGTGTTGTATGCGAGAAAATATTTGAATCTTGATGTACCGTTATTGATTGCAAATTCAGATCAAATTGTAGATATGGATATTGCAAACTTTATTCGGGATTGTAAAGCTAGAAATTTAGATGGATCTATTTTGACTTTCGTGGATAAACAAAAAGATACAAAATGGTCTTTTGCAAAACTAGATGATAATTTGATGGTGACTGAAGTTGCTGAAAAAAAAGCAATTTCTGAATTTGCAACAGTTGGTATATATTTTTATACACGCGCTAAAGATTTTGTTGAAGCAACTGTAGATATGATTATAGAAAATGATAGGGTTAAAGGTGAGTTTTATACATGCCCTACTTATAATTATGCCATAAAAGATGGCTTAAAAATAGGTATATATAATATTGAGTTTAATCAAATGCACGGTGTAGGTACACCTGATGATTTGAATCTATATTTAAGCTATTTAAAGTGTTAATTTGATACAATTTCAAACAGAATTTGACAACAGAAGTAGGAAAACATAAGTGAGTAAAAAAAAAGTAGCACTAATAACAGGAATAACAGGACAAGATGGATCATACTTAGCAGAGTTCTTACTAAAAAAAGGTTATGAAGTACATGGTATAAAAAGAAGAGTTTCTCTTTTTAATACAGACCGTATAGATCACCTCTATCAAGATCCACATATTGAACACAGAGACTTCATTCTTCATTATGGTGAAATGACAGACTCTATGAACCTTACTCGTATCATTCAAGAAGTACAACCTGATGAAATCTACAATCTTGCTGCTATGAGTCATGTAGCAGTATCTTTTGAAACACCTGAGTATGTTGCAAACGCAGATGGTACAGGAACACTTAGAATCCTTGAAGCTGTAAAACTCTTAGGTCTCGCAAACAAGACAAGAATTTACCAAGCATCTACTTCTGAACTCTTTGGTAAAGTACAAGAGACTCCTCAAAGTGAAACTACTCCTTTTTACCCTCGTTCTCCTTATGCAGTAGCAAAAATGTATGCTTACTGGATAACGGTAAACTACCGTGAAGCATATGGAATGTTCGCATGTAACGGAATCCTCTTTAACCATGAGTCACCTGTGCGTGGTGAGACATTTGTTACAAGAAAGATTACCCGTGCAGCTTCTAAAATAGCACTCGGACTTCAAGATAAACTCTACCTTGGTAACCTTGATGCCAAACGAGATTGGGGTCATGCAAAAGACTATGTAAAAATGATGTGGCTCATTCTCCAAGCAGATGCACCAGAAGACTGGGTTATAGCTACAGGTGAGACTACAGCTGTAAGAGACTTCGTAAGAATGGCATTTAAATTTGCAGGTATAGAACTTAACTTTGTTGGCGAAGGTATAGATGAAAAAGGTATAGTCTCTTCTGTTGATAGAGCAAGACTTAAAGAGTTAGGCATAGAAAATGATACTCTTAAAGTAGGAGATGAACTAGTAGCAGTAGATCCTAAATACTTCAGACCAACAGAAGTTGATTTACTTCTTGGTAACCCTGCAAAAGCAGAAGAGAAATTAGGCTGGAGACGAGAATACAAACTCAAAGAGTTAGTAGATGATATGATGGCATCAGACCTTAAACTTATGACAAAAGATCAGTATCTTAAAGATGGTGGTTATACCATTATGAATTATTTCGAGTAAAATATCTTATGGCTAAATTAGATAGAGCAAAAGAGTATATTGGTTTTTTAAAAGCAATTTTTGTTCTTTTGGTAGCTATTGATTCCTCTTTAATAGCTTGGTTGTTTAAACATTCTTCGTTAAATGCCCACTCTTTTTTAGTTATAATAGGGATTGGTATATCATCAATAACAATTATATTGTTGGTTAAATATATTTTAAAGAAGATTGTAGAGTTGGAGGATATAGAGTAATGGAAGCATTAATTATAGGATTAACAATTGGTTTAGCAACTATGACGTATGTAGTTTATCTTGTTACACATATAGATGAGAAAGGACATACACATGAATAAAAATAGTAAAATATATGTAGCAGGACATCGTGGTTTAGTAGGCTCTGCCATAGTAAAGAACTTAAAGTCTAAAGGCTACACTAACTTAGTATACAGAACTCATAAAGAACTAGACCTGCTAGATGCAAACGCAGTCGCAGAGTTCTTTGAGAGTGAAAAACCTGAGTATGTCATATTAGCCGCTGCAAAAGTAGGTGGTATAGTAGCAAACAACACTTACCGTGCAGATTTTATCTATGAAAATCTCCAAATTCAGAACAATGTCATCTATCAAAGCTACCTAAATGGAGTCAGAAAGCTGCTCTTTTTAGGAAGTACTTGTATATACCCTAAAAATGCTCCACAGCCTATGAAAGAGGATAGCTTACTAACAAGTGAACTAGAATATACAAATGAGCCTTACGCTATAGCTAAAATAGCAGGTATAAAGATGTGTGAGAGTTATAACATCCAGTATGGCACAAACTTCATCTCTGTAATGCCTACAAATCTCTACGGTCCAAATGATAACTTTGACCTAGAGACTTCTCATGTACTTCCTGCACTCCTTAGAAAAATGCACGAAGCAAAGGTAAATAACACTCCAAAAGTGGAGATATGGGGAAGTGGTAAACCGAGACGTGAGTTTCTTTACTCAGAAGATATGGCAGATGCCTGTGTATTTCTTCTTGAGAACAGAGATTTTAAAGATACATATAATGAGAATACTAAAGAGATACGCAATACTCACATAAACATCGGAACAGGTGTAGATGTAAGCATAAAAGAACTTGCAGAGACTATTAAAAAAATAGTAGGCTATGAAGGTGAACTCTACTTTGACAGCTCCAAACCAGATGGAACAATGGTAAAACTAACAGACCCAAGTAAACTCCACGCTCTTGGATGGAAACATACTGTAGAGCTTGAAGAGGGAATACGAAGAGTTTATGAGTGGTACCTTAGAGCGCAGCAGGCATAAGAATGTATTTAAAACAAGAACTATTTTCATCCATCATAGAACATACACCACTTATATCTATAGATTTAGTGGTAGAAAACTCTAAGGGTGAGGTAGTTCTTGGTAAACGCATCAATGAACCTGCAAAAGGCTACTGGTTTGTACCTGGTGGCAGAGTCTTTAAAGGTGAAACACTGGACGCTGCGTTTGAAAGAATAGCAAAAGAAGAACTTGGGCTTAGTGCTAAACGCAGTGATGCAGAGTTTCTTGGTGTATATGAGCACTTCTATACAAACAATGTCTTTAACGATGACTTTTCAACACATTATATAGTCCTTGGACATAAAATTATA
>JALUBM010000115.1 GCA_027044845.1 Sulfurimonas sp. | reverse complement strand
AGAAAATATTTTTCATAAATACGCTTAGGGAGTGGATTGTCTTTAAGTGTAATATTACCATTATCTGAAATGCTTTTTATGTTGAACGCATCATCACTGCTGTTATCATGCCAGCCAAAAGAACTATTGTAATCATTTGTATCACTTGTCGCTCTATCGAAACTTCCTGCAAAAATAAGATTTATTGTGTTTTCATCTGTATAAATATTATGGCTAGCAGCATAATTAAATTTTCTATTTGTCTCTGTTTGAATATTTGTACCATTTGTCTCTTGGGATAAAAACTTATTATTTGAAAGCGTAGCCATATCGGCAAATCCACTATAATTCCCATCAACAAATGCTTCATTTGCTGTGCCAAACCATTCAAGGATTGAGAGATTATCATCATTATTTATTATATCACCAATATATTTAAAGTCGCCACTATTTGCATTATAGCCTATAACAGTATAAGGAACTCTATAACTTAAATAGTTACTTATCTGATTGACAACTATTTGTGACTCTAGCGAAAGCTTTGTCGTCTCTTTTGCTTTGTAAGAACGAGTTAAAATAGCTTGCATCCCTTTAAATGTCGCAGTTGATAAAAAAGAGATAATGACAATAACAAAAATTAACTCCAAAAGAGTAGCACCATTGCGTTTCAATTCCAGTTCCTGTAGCTAATTTGTTGTTGCCCTATATTTTGTGCTGTAAAAGACATTTTGACTAGAGAAGTTCCAAGAGCAGTTTGTTTCTTATTAACTTCTACTGTAACATTTATCTCTTTTGTGTTGGTGGTTTTATTTGTTTGTCCTTGCGATGAAAAAGTAGGACTATTTTCTGCTATATCTGTTACATATTTTACAGTTACATTTAAGTCATAATTTCTTGAATTGGTGTCATTTTTTGCAGTGGTTGAATTGAAATCATCCATATCATCGGAAATATTATTATCATTGCCCTCCATTCCTAATAGTATGGAAGCATTTTTATCATTTTTACAATTCCTTGAACCAGTAAAACCACCTTTGCGTATAGGGTTTGAGGCAGAACTATTACAATCATAGTCACTATCTCCTGCATTTACATGTAAGATGTCATCAACCACAGTATTGTTCTCATCCCAAGCCGTAGATTTGATAAGCCCTATGTAGGCAACAGCATTATACATGGCTTCCTCTCGTACATTTTGCACAGATACTTTTGCAGCAAGCTGAAGAATTTTTGGCAATACCGTAAAAGCAATGCCGATAATAACCATAGAAAAGATAAGCTCTATAAGAGTAAATGCAGGTTTTTTTCTCATCGTAAGAGCCTTACCCCTCGATTGTTATTACTGACATTTGCATCAAATTTTACGCCTGTAGTAGTTCCACTTTGTACCCCATTTTGGTTACTGTCGTCCTGATAGGTATATTTTATACAAGGGTGTGTTGTACAGTTACTATCATCACTATAATTATAATCACCTCCAAAGTTTTGAGGGACATACCACAAGTATTTATCTTCTCCTAGATGAATAAAGTAAGTGCCTGTTTCAGGTGCTGTATTTTGAACTCTAACATCAAAAACTCCATTCCCCTTGAATCCAGTTGTTGTATTAAATTCAGAAGATTC
>JALUBM010000114.1 GCA_027044845.1 Sulfurimonas sp. | reverse complement strand
TATAGACAAAATTATTTTTGGAATTGATAGCGATAAGATTTTCATTTTTGTTGTTTCCATTTTCATCGGTTTCAAATGTATCGGCCAAAGCATCAAAACTCCCTAAATCTGACCAGCCAATATCTGCTACAACTACTTTCACTCTATCGCTTTTTTCCATCACGGCATAATCTATACTCTCTTCTGGGATATTTTGCATAGCATCATTGTCAATACGAATTAGATTTGAATCAGATTTTTTTGCTAAAGTATATGCCGTTTTGGAAGTTGCATAGATTTTTGGTGCATATTTTTTCAACTCTTGCAAAAACAAACCTGCTTTAAAGCAAAACATCCCACTGTTCCAATAAAAATTACCCGCTTCTACATAGCTTTGAGCTGTTGCCTCATCTGGTTTTTCATGAAATGCCTTCACATCATTTACATCCGCTTCAATATACCCAAATCCTGTTTCTGCAAAAGTCGGTGTTATTCCAAATGTTACAAGGTTGTCTTCTTGTGCTAGATATTTTGCTTTTTGCAACACTTCTGTGTAAGATTCTTTATTTTTAATAAGATGATCAGAAGGAGAGACAAGAACTATTTCATCTGCATCGAGTGAAAAACAAGCAAGTGCAATAGCAGGGGCTGTATTTTTTCCCATAGGTTCAAGTAAAAATCTGCTTTGAGATTGTTTTAGTTCTTCCAACTGATCGAGTGCTAAAAAATATTGTTCTGTGTTTGAAACTATGTATGTTTCTTCACATATTTTGGTATTTCTCTCTACTGTAAGTTGAAACAAAGATTTGCCATTAAAAAGTTTTACAAATTGTTTGGGCATAAGTGTACGACTAATAGGCCAAAGTCTTGTACCATTACCACCGCATAAAATTATATTTATCATGTCCTAATTTTACACTATTTTCTTTAATATAAACAAAAAGTGGTATAATTATATTTATATTTTGGGGCTGACCTGGTTTCGACGGGATCTGGTAGCTCTCAACTGCATGTCGGACTGAGCATTTCCGTTACACGGCTCACAATTGCTTAAACGCAAACAATACAAATTATCGCCCAGCTTTAGCAGTAGCTTAAGTTTTAACCCCTCTTAAAGAGGCGGGCTGCTTCACCTGTGGATTCTAAATAAGCAGGACTCGAAGTATAACCCTTCATTTAGATATATTTTGAGTTTGTCTCAGCTCAAAACAAATCAACGAGGCTGGTCTTGTGTAGCTTTGCAAGTTGTGTGAAGCAAGATGAGATTTAAACAACTTTTCTAAACATGTAGATGTTGAGGGTAGCTAGGTTTCGGACTGCGGTTCGATTCCGCACAGCTCCACCAAGTAACTTCTCTCGTTTCTCATTTTCATCTAATATATTCAATCCTTTCTCTCTCTTTAATGCCATTATTTTAACAAAATTATTATTATCTGAAACAGCTCAAAAAGGTATCAAAAGAGAATATTAAATATTAATACAATCTTAATTCTATAAGTTTTCTACTTAAAAAACATTTCATATTTAGATATAATTAACTAAAAAGGAGAGTGAAATATGTCAGTTGCAAATATTACCAGACAATATATTGAAACACTAGATGAAGCGAAACTCTTTACATATGATGATATGAGAC
>JALUBM010000113.1 GCA_027044845.1 Sulfurimonas sp. | reverse complement strand
CCTCTTCATTTATTGCATAAAAGCTAAGTGCATCAACTTCATAAAGTTTATCAAGTGCAAAAATATACATTCCTATATCCATTTTTTTTGCAAAATTAATAAAATCAGCCCTAGTCGGTTCATCTTCTAAAAATGCACCTAACACATCAATAGGAATAACCGTAAAAGTAGAAAATCTTTTTTTAAGTTTTAAATATATTTGTAAATTGGGAGCGATTATCGCAATTCTTTTGTAATTTTTACCGAAAATCACTTCATCATTCTTTTTAGGAAAAACCACAGGAAGAGCAAAAGCATCGTTTTTCAAAGCTTTATATGAATATAAAACTGCTCTATTTTCTCCTGCACTCACACATCTAGCGCATATTATTTTTTCTTTTTCATAAGGACATAATACAATTCCGCTAATTCCTTTTTTCAAATATGCTTTTGTTGCAATTACATTACCTAAAACATCCGTTATATGCGTAACCAAACCGTTTGCATATAAACTTAAACTTAATAATAAGATAAAAAAAATCCTCATTAATTTCCTTTTTTTGATACAATTATATCAAAAAGGGATTAAATGAAAGTGGATATATTGATTATTGGAAGCGGAATTGCGGGAATGATGGCTGCAATAGAAGCGAAAGAGCTAGGAAGCGATGTGGCAATAGTTACAAAAAAATCTCCAATGGCTAATAATTCTTTTATGGCAAAAGGAGGTATCAATGCCGCACTTAATAATATGAAAGATGGTGATTCAATAGAACATCATATAGAAGATACTTTAAAATCAGGTGTCGGCCTTGCGGAGGAAGAAGCTGTCAGAATTTTTTGTGAACAAGCCCCTCAGGTGGTAAGAGAACTTCACAGAAAATTCAAAGTCCCCTTTACTACCCTTCTTGATGGAAGACTTGCTCAAAGACCATTTGGAGGAACAAAATATAAAAGAACATGTTTTGCAGCCGACACAACCGGTGCAGCAATTATGAAAACATTAAATAAAGCCCTGAAAGATTTGAATATTACCACTATAAAAAATTACTTTGCTATAAATTTGTTAATTACGAACGGAAAAATCGCGGGTGTAAGCTTTTTGGACGAAACCACCAATGAGGTTAAAACAATCCAAGCCAAAGCCGTTATTATAGCAACAGGGGGATATGCCGGATTATATAAAGGATATTCAACTAATGTAAATGATGCTACCGGAGATGGAATAGCTATGGGATTAAGATCTGGACTAGAAGGTATGGATATGGAATTTATTCAGTTTCACCCAACAGGACTTAAAGGAAGTAATTTTTTAATATCAGAAGCGGCAAGAGCGGAAGGCGGCAGGCTTATTAATAGCAAAGGTAAAGAATTTGTTGATGAGCTTAACACAAGAGATTTTGTTGCACGCGCAATTTTAAAACAAATATTAAAAGGAAAAGAAGTCTTTTTAGATCTTACTGATATACCAGAAGACATTATAAACACAAAACTTATTCATTTGAAAAAAAGAGTAAAATCTCTAAAAGGAATAGATATTAGCTCTGAGCCGATTCCTATTAATCCTTTGGCGCATTACACTATGGGAGGTATAAAAACAGATACATACGGCAAAACAGCAATAGAAGGACTTTTTTATGCG
>JALUBM010000112.1 GCA_027044845.1 Sulfurimonas sp. | reverse complement strand
AAACAAGTCCCAATGCCAATACTGCTAGTATAAAAATTATATATTTAACTGCCTTACTCATTATATTTTTCCTTTTAAATAGTCAATTCTATCTATACTTAAAGTTTTTGCATAATATGCTTCAAGAAGTCCAAGTTTTGCATCCAATACTAAACTACTCGCATCTAAAACTTCTATATAAGTTGAAAGCCCCTCTTTGTATCTGCCATCAAGCACTCTTTTTGTACTTTGTGCAGCATCAAGTTGTGCTTTTTTTGCTTGTATTGTTTCATCATATCTTTGTATATCTAAAATGAGATTACTTATTTCTTCTTTTAATGCCAAGACTTTTGAAGCTTTTTGCTCTTTTGCTATCTGCATACCAATTTCTGCATTTTGTGTATCAGCAGTTAATCTGCCACCTGCATATAAAGGAATATTAAGCACAACACCGACAAGCTGAGTGTCATACAAGTTTAACGAACCTACACGATCATAAGAAGCAAGTAAATCAAGAGAACCATAATGAGAAGCTTTCGCCGATTGATGAAGCAATGTATTTTTTTGTATGGTCTCATTATAAATTTTCAGTTCATTATTGGCTAAAAGTATATTTTTGACACTATTGTTATTTTGATGAAACTCTTTTTTTATTACATTTGTCTGCAACACTACATCATCAGGAATTTTTTCTCCCATATAAAGAGATAATGAATTTTTCGCTTTTTCATAAGTAGCTTTTGCAATAGCTAGATTATCTTTTGCCAAATATACAGCAGATAAAAAACGGCTCGTATCTGCCTCAGTCTTCAGCCCTTGTTTAAAAAGTGCCTGTGCCTGAGCATAATAAGCCTTTTTTAAGTCTAAATCAGTTTTTCTCACCTTAATAGCCTCATATTGCACAACCATCAGTTCATACAAAGACTTTACTTTTGAGGCAAGCAAATCTTTTAAATCTTTTAATGAAAGTGTTGCAATGTTTTCATCTAGCTTACTTGCATTTATTTTTGCCATAGTTTTAGAAAAATCCCAAATTTTTTGTTTTAGGCTCGCTCCCAAACTCCAGTAGGTATCATTTACTGTGTGAAATTTTCCATTAACAGGAAGTGCATAGGTTTGTGTCGGGTTATACTGAGCAGATAAGTTTACCTGAGGCAAATAATCTGAAAGAGCAGATTTATACCCCATTTTGGATTGTCTTACCTTTAAAGTAAATGATTTAATATCAGGGTGATTTAGCAGTGTCTTTTGTATACTTTGCTCTAAAGTCAACGTTTGTGCTTGCAAACCAAGAGCAATAAGTAAATATGTATATATAATCTTTTTCATACACAAATTATATCTCTTTGATATTAGCATAATGTTAACTCAAATAATTAGATTTGGGTTTAACACTTATCCTACGAGTCTATTAATATTTCCAAAAAAACCTATAAAAAACACCTAACACAGGTATGTTTAAATGAAACGATTATATGTTATAATCACCTCATATATGGAATAATTAATAAAAGGCAGAGTATGAAAAGATGGATATGGGAGCAAGAAGATTACCCAAACTTTACTTATGATTCAAAAAGATTAGAAAGCCTGATACACAAAATATCTCTTGAACAGGGGTATTTAATCGCTATGAGTAACTT
>JALUBM010000111.1 GCA_027044845.1 Sulfurimonas sp. | reverse complement strand
GTATTTTGGTCACTAAAAAATACAAAATCAGAATGCTTGATTACATATTTCACAATTAGTTTATATACTATATAGCAGAGTTTACTTGTGTTTTTTATAGCTTTAAGTTGATTGCCATGCACGTGGAATCCTTTTTTTTTGCCATATCCAAATAATAAGAAGGGTAGTAAGAAATCGCCTCTTTGGGCATAAATTATATCCAAACTATTAAAAAGTTTCCTTTTAAATATTGCTGTTTTAAAAAGTATAAACAAGAAATGAATATTATTGATTACGTTTTTTCCAACCCCTATATGTTTAAATTCTGTGGTGTTACTAGTTTTAGGAGATATAATAACCACATCATCTCCCAAATCCCGAAGCTGAAGAGATATATTCTTCACAAAGGTTCTTATTCCTCCTCCTGGAGTGAATGGGTCAAGGGATAATACTACTCCAACTTTCATATTATTTCACCTTGCTTCAAAAATTTTTTTAAATCTTTTTTTTCTATACGAGGAAATGTTCTTAACTGCTTCAATAAGAGCTTGCTTTCGGGATAATTTCTTACGAACCAAACTAAAAATGCGGTTAGATCAAGTTTATCTTCAAGAAATCTATCCCTTCTTTTTTCCCAGATTCTTTTAACATCATCTCTTTTAACAATATTTATTGTGGCATCTAACAAAGTATTGAAGTCATTATAATTATATAATAGTTTATATTTTTTCTCCATCTCCATCAAAAGTCCCACGTCTTTATTTTTTGGATTAGGTGTATATCTTAACGTTGGTGTTCCCAGTATCGCAGATTCGACAGGTGTGGTGACAGTATCACTAACATGCAGATGGGCATAATAAAGGGCACTGTGCAAATCTGGCAGTTTCACTTCATATTTTTTAAGTTTGTTGGGGAGTTTAATTTCAGAAGATATAAATACATGTGCATATTTTTCTAGTTCTCTCACGAGTTCATGTTTTTCTTTTATTGATAGCCCCCGTTTACCAATATCATGATAGGCATCAAATGCGTTGAATCTTAATATAACATATTTTTCTCCTTTATCTATACCCAATTCATCATACACATCATTATTAGGTGTAAAATAATTTGGATGTAAATATGCAAGCTCTTTACAGGAATCTACATAAATATGTTTCTTTCCAAGATTATATTTGAACGAACTAGGCGTGATAACGGTATCTATAAAAGGTAAAGAGATAAGCATATTCAATGAAGTTAATTCGTTATCTTCAAATGCTATAAAGTATTTTTTTAATAAGAAATTATTGTGAGCAAAGTAAGGAGATACTCTACCTACAAGAACATCTGGTTTTAATTTTTTCAAGTGCTTGTATAAAACCACATCTGTTTTAATGAGGTATATGGCTCTCGAAAACATGCTGTATTTCGCTGGAGTGATCTCTATGTACTTTAACCCATAATAATTAAGCAGATACTTCACTATTCTCTCTCTCTCTCTTACAAAAATTATACATTCGTGCCCCTGCCCTTTAAGTTTTTCGATCAAAAATCGGAAAAGATATACATCCGAAGGGTGGGCCATTATGAATGCTATCTTTTTATTCATACACATTACCTCGAAGATTATTTAAAATATATGAAATATTGTTATTTATTTTATTA
>JALUBM010000110.1:615-1632 GCA_027044845.1 Sulfurimonas sp. | reverse complement strand
GTATAATGTTGATTGATAAAAAGGGAGAAAATGAAAAAATTATTTATAAGTTGGTGGAAAAAATTTTTATCTTTAAATTACGAGTCTAAAATATTAGTATTTCTTCTATTAATTCTTATAATGTTGTTTCTTAGCATTGAAATACACTTGAATAAAAAAGAAAAAGAAACAATGCCAAAGCCTCCAATCGAAACTGATTCCTTAAAAGAAAAACGACTTATTTGTCAACAAAAAGGTGGTAATTGGGAATGGACTGGATACCAAAATATATATAATTGTAAAATTATAAAGGAAGAAGAGATTGTTTATAATAGTCCTTTAGATGGAAGTGTGTATCAAGCAAAGAATTACCTGAAAAAACATCTTAAAGATCCAGATAGTTATCAAAGTGATTCATGGGGGCAAGTCATAAGAGCAAGTGATGGAAGCTTTACAGTTTGGAATAGGTTTCGTTCAAAAAATAGTTTTGGTGGATATGTTATTGATGAAATATGGTTTCACTTAGATAAAAATGGAAATGTGATAGAGACAAGAAGTATAAAGTAAAAAGCACTTAATGTCACAACAAAGTAATTAATGTGTATGAACTCCAAAACATAAACCCTGACCTAACAAACAAATTTTGGAAACTAATATATAGAACTATGCAAAAACTCGATTGGGATAAAATAATCCTTTTGGCAGTTAAAAATACATTTTATTCAATGATTCCAAACACTCAACATCATTGGCTAGAATCATACATTAAAAACTATGTGCAAGAATTTAGCAATCTAAAAAATGCAAATTTTCAAATTCGAGATTTTCAAGATGAGAAAGAGCAGGAAGAAGTCTATCATCTAACTTATGACTCATTAATAAATGAACTAGAAAATAGCACAAAGCCGAAAGACATTCATAATTTAGAATTAATTGATTTTATTTATGAACTATTGCCATATGATAAAGTGATAATAATTGGTAATGAAAAATATTTATACTCATATTTTTATTTATTTTTATATGGTGAAGAGCATT
>JALUBM010000110.1:0-605 GCA_027044845.1 Sulfurimonas sp. | reverse complement strand
AATAAACCTGCTGACAAAAATTACGATATTGCAACTAATACAACTAAAGATTTTAAAAACAAAACTGCCTTTCTTAATGATACTTTACAACTCGAAATAAGTAATCCTTTTGCAAATAGTGAAAAAGCAGAAATAAAATATAAATTAATCCAAGAATTTGAAACACAATTGCATCTTACAGTAAGAGCAGTATATGAATTTTCCAAGATAAAAGATGATTCTCATATAAAAGAGCTGTCTGCTATGGGAGAGTTGCAACCATATCTTGATAGTGATGACAAAATCGAATATAAAGATATTTATATCAGTTGGTATGCCTATGTTTTTTCTATTTATAGAAGGTTTGGAATAAATATTCCCACAACAAAACTTTTAGAACTCGCAAAATTATCCTCGAAGGTTTTATTTGAATCTTTAAGAGAAATCGATAAACCACTTATCAATCAAAAAACGGCTACAAAAGCTTTGCGAGAGGTCTCTTTTTTTAATGGATTAAGGCTAATGGATTTTTCAGATATGCGAAAGAAACTCAAAAAAACAGATGACGAGATTAAGTTTACGGAAGAATTTATGAATCATCTTATAAACAACCTCTCTAAACATCT
>JALUBM010000109.1 GCA_027044845.1 Sulfurimonas sp. | reverse complement strand
GTAATGACCTTGATACCATATGGAGTATATTTGTAACGCACGCCCTCTGCATAAGCATTAAGCGCGCGTTTTGAGGAGGAGTAAACTTTTGAAGAGGGCATACTAAAAAGTGATGCCAAAGAGGAGATAAAAACCACCTTACCACTGCGTTTAGCACGCATTTGAGGCAGTAAAATCTCTAAAATAGCATGATTTGCAAGGACATTGACATCATAAAGCCTTTTAAACTCGGCTATAGTAGGCACTGCGTTTGAGTGACCTATAGATATCCCTGCGTTTAGTATCACCATATCAATGTCAGAGAGCTTTTTCATCTGCTCTTGTAACATTTCAAACGCAGTCACATCAACACAGATAAGTGTAATATTTTTACACTTTCCTTGTAACTCTTTTTTCAAGACTTCAAGCTGCTCTTTTCTGCGCGCAAGCAAAAAAAGTTCATTCTCTTTTAAGGCATACTGGCGTGCAAACTCAGCACCAAGACCTGAACTCGCACCAGTTATAAGAATCTTCATCTAAAGGTTAACAGCACCGTTTCCATCACTCAAAACTTCTGGATTTGTCACGCCAAATACTTTATAAAGCGTTGCAGCAATGCTGAGATGCTCGTAACTTTCACTCCCCTCTTTTGGCTTCATGTAGAGCCTGTTTACAGAACCGGAATCATCAAGCATAGTCTCACCTACCACACCACGATGTGAAAAGTAGTTTTTTCCACCAAGCACATAGAAGTTTTGTAGGTTTCCATGGTCCCAGCCAAGAGCGGAGTTAAGGTTAACATTTCGTCCAAACTCTCCAAAAACCATAATAGAGATGTTATTTTGCTTCCCTACAGCTTTGAGGTGTGCCATGGCAGATTTAAGTGTTTTAAACATTAACTCGGCACGCGTTACATACTGTCTTGCATCATTGTGATCATCCCAGCCTCCAAGCCCGCCTGTGTTCATAGTAATAATCTTGGTAGCAGGATTGTTCGCCAAAACTTTTATAGAAGACTCAACGCGTTTTGCAAAACTACTGTTTGTCGGATAAGCATCCCCACCAAGATCCGGCGTTGTCGCATTTTTAATATTTTCAACAAAAAGACTCAACGGTTCTCTCTTTGCAAAAGCATTATGAATTTTACTATTTGTATTAAGACTTTGCCCCATCTCGTTCATGGTAGTATTAAAGGCAGGATCAAACCCGGTTTGAGCATCATTATAACCCTTCGTTTGACGTTCGTCGCTAGTATACTCATACCAATTTCTCACATTGCGTTTGTAAGGATTATCAAGATTTTCATTGAGTCCTACCGCTTTTAAATAACTAGGAACCGTTGTATGTCCTGATGCATAAAACTGAGAATCTCCCTCCATGCTCACAAACGGCATAGGCGTATCTTCATCGACTAGTGCTGCGTTTGAGAGGATATTTGTAATGTTTGTTACAATTCCTGCACGAGATATATCAAAAGAACCTTTTTGATTTTGGTTGGTACATGAACCGTGAGATTTATTGTTGTTTGCTTCTCTTACTTTTGAGTAGCAGGTTCGAAATACCGTCATATCTCCTGCAGCCACCATATCTTCCATATAAGTTCCACCAGCTTCTTGCCAAAAACCATTAGATGTTTTTGTAATACTTCTAAAATAAGA
>JALUBM010000108.1 GCA_027044845.1 Sulfurimonas sp. | reverse complement strand
TATTAGCGGTTACATGATAGAAAATGCAATAGTTGCTGGACTTACTGCTACTGGATATGATGTTATTCAAATAGGCCCTATGCCAACACCTGCCATTGCTTTTATTACTGAAGATATGCGTTGTGATGCGGGTATTATGATAAGTGCATCTCATAACTCTTTTGAGGACAACGGTATTAAATTTTTTGATGCTGATGGCAATAAACTTTCTGCATCAATAGAGACAGAAATAGAAAATATTGCACATAACCATAATGCAATTTTAGCAGGTCAAGTAACAGCAAAAAGTTTAGGAAAAGCAAAACGGATTGATGATGTTATTGGACGCTATATTGTACAACTGAAAAACTCTTTTCCTAGAAATCTCTCTTTACATGGTATGCGTATTGTACTTGATGCGGCTAATGGTGCTGCTTATAAAGTTGGTCCAACAGTCTTGGAAGAGCTGGGTGCTGATGTCATTGTTTTACACAATAAACCAAATGGTTACAATATAAATGAAAATTGTGGTGAATTGTATCCAAAAGAGTTAAGTGAAAATGTTTTAAAATACCGTGCTGATTTAGGAATTGCACTTGATGGTGATGCTGATAGACTTGTAGTTGTTGACGAGAAAGGTGAAATTGTTGATGGTGATCACCTCATTGGTGCTCTTGGCATTTTTCTGCAAAAAGAGGGTAAACTCAAAGGCAATGGTATTGTGGTGACTCTCATGAGTAATCAAGGACTTGAAGATTATGTAAAAGCCAATGGTATTTCACTCTTTCGTTCAAATGTAGGTGATAAGTATGTTTTAGAGCTTATGAAAGAGCAAGGTATTAATTTTGGTGGTGAGCAGAGTGGACATATTATTGTACATGATTTTGCAAAGACAGGTGATGGGCTTATGAGTGCATTACAAATTCTTGCACTTTTACTTCAAACAGGAGAAAAAGCATCAAAAGTATTACGCCCATTTCCACTCTACCCACAAAAATTGACAAATCTCAAAGTAAAAACAAAAATACCGCTCCATGAAATAACAGGATTGGATGAGAAATTGGCAAAGATTGCAAGTGACAATATGCGTCATTTAGTGCGATATTCAGGAACAGAAAATAAATTACGAGTTCTTATTGAGGCAAAAGAGGAAAAAAAGATGCATGCAGCAATGGATGATTTAATAGATTTTTTTGAAAAAACACTCAATGCATAATAAATCATTACGATTAAGTGCCATACTTCTTTTCTCCTTGGCAGGTATTTTCATTATAGATCAAAATATTAAATCTCTTTTTGTGGATGGATTTCGCTATTATACAAGTTGTATAGATTTGATTTTAGTCTATAATAAGGGCGTGGCATTTTCAATGTTCTCTTTTTTAGCAGAGTATCTGAAATATATACAGCTGATTTTAGTATTTGGCGTAATGGGATATATTTTTTATCTTAAAAAACTCTGTTATGCTATGCCTGCTGGAATTTTACTTGGGGCTGCGTTTTCAAATATTTATGACCGTTTTATTCATGGTGGGGTGGTTGATATGGTTTATTGGCATTGTGGATTTAACTTTGCTGTTTTTAACTTTGCAGATGTCATGATAGATGTAGCAGTTGCATGGATACTTTTGCTTAACTTTAAACCTAAGTTTTGTAAAAGC